>JAOXRV010000057.1 GCA_025800435.1 Cellvibrionaceae bacterium
CAATGATATGTCGCCTGGCCGACAGCCACGCCACCGGCACAGTGGGTTAAGATGGAAAGCAACAATAAAAAAGGAGTTAATCAATGAGCAACACCAATAACATCGTGATGAACGACGATGGCAGTAATATGCCAAACCAAGAGCTGCCGGCGGCTGAAGAGCGCCTACAGCGCAAACAAAAGCTGGCTGCGGCCTTTCGCTTATTTGGTAAATTTGGCTTTGATGAGGGAGTAGCGGGCCATATCACCGTGCGCGACCCAGAGCGCCTGGATCACTTTTGGGTTAACCCCATGGGCGTCTCTTTTAAGCAACTAAAAGTTTCCGACCTGCTGTTGGTTAACCATGAAGGCCAGGTGGTTGAAGGCGAAGGCCTGCTTAACGGCGCCGCCTTTACCATCCATTCTAAGGTACACGCCGCCCGCCCCGATGTGGTCGCCGCCGCTCACGCCCACTCGGTATACGGCAAGAGCTGGTCGAGCCTGGGCCGCATGCTAGACCCGATCACCCAAGATGCCTGTGCCTTTTACCAAGACCATGCACTGCTGGGTGAGTTTACCGGTGTGGTGCTGGATATGAACGAAGGCGATCGTATCGGCCAGGTGCTGGGAGACAAGAAAGCCATTATCTTACAAAATCACGGCCTGCTCACGGTCGGCCAAAGCGTCGAGGCCGCCGCCTGGTGGTATATCACCATGGAGCGCAGCTGCCAGGCTCAGCTAATGGCCGAAGCCGCCGGCACGCCCAAACTGATTAGCCCCGAGCACGCCCGCCAAACTCACGAAACGGTAGGCTCGGAACTGGCCGGTTGGTTTAGTTTTAAACCACTGTTTGATGTGATTAGTAAAGAGCAGCCGGATTTATTTGACTAGGGCACTGTCGGCACAACTGGCTTTTAGGGCCGCCGGCAGTGGCGTTTTCGATTGATTGTTTTGTACATTGCTGCTTTGAAATCGAAGAATGCCCTCTAACCTTGCCTGGCTCAGCGGGTGAGAAGACATAAAATCCCCCCAGGCGCTGTCGACTGCTTGCACCTGTTCCAGTTGGAAAAATTCTTCGGCCCCTTGTGCGTGCCCATAATGCCGATTAACCGCGGCTAACGCCTCACTATCGGCAGCGGCCTCTTGGTCGCGGCTAAACTTTAACTGCCAAGCGGCAGCTGCCAGTAGAGACAGGTCTTGAGCCCCTCCGGCACCAACCAATGACAACACCATACTACTCACCAGGCCACGGCCAAAACTGATCAAAGGATCTCGGTGTTTGACATGGGCAATTTCGTGGGCAACCACCATGGCCAAACCGTTTTCGGTTTCCAGCTCATCCAGCAGGCCTTGCATAATGTAAATATTACCCGCCAGCGTCGCCATGGCGTTGGGCGTATCATCGTTAACATAGTGCAGCTTAATCGCCATCTCATCCTTTAGATCCATATGCCCGGCCAGATTATTGGCCAGCTGCTGCAATAGCGCTTGCTTATTGGTACAGGAAGTTTCCTGCAAAGCTCCAGGCAACCCTTGGGCAATATAGTTAAACAGTTTTTTCTCTTGGGCAAACGGTATAAAAGGTAAAGCCCAAGCGGCGAGAAAATGCAGCACCAATAACACGATGGCTAAGCCGGATAACACAGCACCCAACATCCAGGCAAATTCACCCAAGGGGGATTGCTGGCTGTAATTAATGCCCTCCGGCGGCTGGCTATTGCTGTACTTCATCGTGCTTTAACGCAAGGCCGTGCCATAGGCTACCACCTCCACGGCCCCTACCGTCTCTTGGGCATTTTTAAACACCGAGGCGGTTTCGAGTTTTACATTAATCACTTTGCTGGCCCCCAGCTGCTCGGCCTCTGCCTTCATACGTAAAACCGCCTCGCGTCGAGCCCGCTCCACCAGGGTTTCATAGGCAGTGATACGCCCGCCCAATAAACCGCGCAAACCAGCGGCAATACGCTTAAAGTAATCGATCGAGACCACCACACTGCCGGTAACTAACTGCCCCTCACTGTGACACCCCTGGGGCAGGTGGCGAAAACTAAAGCACAATAGGTGGCTATACTGCTGCTCACGCTGGCGAATACTGGCAAAATGGCGCCGCTCGTTTAAGCGCCCAAACCCAAAGCCCAGCGTCAATAGCACCAGGAATATTATTAATTGTTCCACAGCTAATCCACCTTAACCGCCGTACCATAAACAAATAGCTCGGCCGCACCAGAACTGATTGACGATGTGGAAAAGCGCACATTAATAACGGCATTAGCGCCCATACTCTGGGCCTGGACAATCATGCGATCAGTCGCTTCCTGCCGAGCCTCGTTTAACAGCTCGGTATAAGCAGATAGCTCACCACCGACGATATTCTTTAACCCAGCCAAAATATCCTTGCCCATATGCTTGGCACGCACGGTGTTGCCCTGCACCATACCCAGGTGTTCGCGGATGGCTTTATTGGGAATAGTTTCTATATTGCTGATGATCATGGAGGATCTCTTTTGCTAGCGTGATAGGTGAATGCAAGCTTAGCCGAGAAAGTGCCCGGGGCCAAGTGGATGAACGCCCAGCTAACCGGACAAAAAAGATAAGGCTCCAGAATCCCGGGCTTTAATATAGAGGGTGAAGCCAATAATTATAAATGTCATCGGGAACAGACAGGCAATAAGTGGGAATAACATCTTAACCGGGGCCTTATTGGCCTTTTCTTCGGCTAGCAGAAAGCGCTCCTTGCGGCGTTGTGCTGCCTGTTTAGACAATAGCTCGCCCAGCTCACCACCGACTTCTTCGGCCTGGTTCACTGCCGCCACAAAATTAGACACCTGGGGCAGTGACACCCGCGAAGCAAATTCATCCAGACCAGCTCGGCGGGATGTACCAATGCGAACGGTACGAATATACAACTCCAGCTCATCACGCAGGGGGCCTGCTTTAATTTTTTCAGTGGCGTGCCTAATAGCGCTGGATAGATTTAAGCCGGCGCGCATAGACAGCACCAACAATTCCAGAAAAAATGGAAAATCTTTACTAATTAGGGTTTTACGACGCTTGACCATATCCGCAAGCCAAATATCAGCGTAAAAGAACCCTAATATCGCAAGCGACCAAGCTAAGTGCTTCATTTCTGGATAGATATCATCAAGTATACCGGCAGTTTGATACGCAAAGATTAAGCCGATAAGTAACATAAGCCAACGAGCCGCTTCAAACTCTACAGGTTTAATGGCATAGGTAAATCCCGCGAGAGAAAGCTTATCCGCCAGCTTAATATTACGAGTTGATTTCTCATTAAAAAATATGGAAAAAAGCGGCAGTAACATATTGATAAATGGCCGCAGCGCCACCAACCAAACAGGCGGTCGATCACGCCAGGCTTCATCACCGACCCTGGCCCGCTGAAACCAAGCATTGCCAAATAGAAACACCCAGGCTATTACGGGAATCAAAACCAGAATTAAGAGGAAATAGAACATAGCCTAGATATCAATGTTAACAATTTTATAAATCATATAAGCAGCCGCGACCGCCAATATTATCAGTATTAACAGTACTGCCCAGCCAATGGGTTCATTCACCATGGCCGCTATCGACTCAGGCTCCCGTTTATAAAGTACATAAGTAACCAATAATGGCATGGCGCCTACCACCCACCC
>JAOXRV010000004.1 GCA_025800435.1 Cellvibrionaceae bacterium
AACCCGTCCATGGGGCTCTCGTCCGGCGTCCTGCCTCCCAAGCCCCCAGAAGCTTCCCCGCCCACCAGGCTCTACATTCGATTCGAAGGCGATTTTGTGCGAGTATCAGGGCTTAACAATTTGGATTTAAGTGATGAGCGATAGCGAACAGCAGGCGATAGAACAGGGCTTTTGGGATACGGTTGAGCAATCCCTGAGTTTGGCCAACGACAAGGGCGCGGAATTGGATCCCGGGGTGGTGGGCGAGGCATTGATGTATGCCGCCGCGCGCTTTGCTACCTTTACCATGGCCGCCAACAGCGAATCCCAGCAGGATTTTGTCACCGACCGCTCGGAGTATTTTAAGTTTCTATCCGGGCGTTTTCGGGATTTTCTCGACCAGCACTTTGATGATTACGGTGAAAATTACAAAGACTATTTTCCCAACCACGAAAGCGAGAGCGAATAATGTTGTTAAAACGCTTAGCTGTTATCGGCGCAGTTTTATTACTGGCGGGCTGTGCCCAGCTGCCCTTGGGGGGCACTAGTAGGCTTGTGGTCGACAGTATCAATAAACTGCCCAAGGTGCTGGATGAAACTTCGGGCCTGGCGCAGCAGGGTGGGGTGTTTTGGTCACACAATGACAGTGGTGGCGAAGCGGCGGTGTACGCCGTCAATGCCCAGGGCGATTTACTGAAAACCGTGCATCTGCGCGGCGCCCAAAACTATGATTGGGAGGAGATGGCCCAGGATGCGGATTACCTCTATGTGGCCGATATTGGCGATAACCGCGCCAAGCGCCAGCAGCTTATTATCTACGCTGTAGCCTGGGATGCCCTGAGCGAGGCCAAAGATGGCGCTGCTGTGCCCAGTCGCCAGTTAACCATCAGTATTGCCGACAAGCCTGAGCAGCTGGGAAAAGACCACAATTTTGATTTTGAAGGCTTGACCAATGTGGGCGATAAGT
>JAOXRV010000005.1 GCA_025800435.1 Cellvibrionaceae bacterium
GCCATAGAGGCCGCCGCCACCGCCGCCGCCACCACCGGTATCGGCGCTACTATAGCCACCGGTGGCACCAACTATTGAGCCGCTGTTAATGCCCGCCGGCGAACTGCCACCGCCGCCGCCCGACTGTTTGTTCTGGCCGCCGCCACCGCCGCCACCGCCGCCGGCCACCAGATCGCCACCACTGCCAAAGCGTACCACCGAGGCCGCGCCACCGCCGCCGCCATCACCGGATTTATTGGCGCCGCCCTCGGCGCCGCCGCGGCCGCCGTTGTAGCCGAAGCTGCTATAACCACCACCGGCACCGGAGCCATTGTAACTACCGTTACCGCCGCTGCCGCCGATACTGCCGGACAGCGTTTCGTTTTCAACCCGCACAATAAACACCGCGCGCTGACCGGCGCCACCGCTACCGCCGTTGCCGCGATCACTTGGGTCTTCACCGCCGACCCCACCGTCGGCACCTTTTATGGTGATCCGCAGCCGCGCCGACTGGCCGGCTAAATTAAGATTGCCGCCACTGCCAAAGTTGAGTGCGCTCTGGCTCAAAGAGCGCAGGGTGGTCTGGCCCCGCAAAATCATATCGCCGCTATAACTTTGGCTGCCGTAACTTTGGATGACGATGGGGTTGCCGCCCTGGCCCAGGTAAATATTGCCGCCGCTTTGCAGCCACAATTGATCCAGCGGGTAGGCGTTACCGACATTGCCCATCAAATAGATATCGCCAGCGCCGGTATTGACACTGAGATTGGAAAAACCATCCACCAGGCCGCGAAACTGCACATCGCCGCCGGCGGTGTTTAACACCACATTATCGCGCAGCCTAACGCTGTCATTAAATGATATATCCAGTGCGCTGCTGGAGTAGATGCTGCCGTTTAGGTTGATGGCACTGCCGGCATCCAGGGTCAGGGAGCTGGCAGCACCGCTGTAGTGAAAATCATCCAGCAGGGTAATATCGTAACCACCGTTGCCGGTGGTCAGGGTGACATTATTGCTGTTTAGCGCGTTGCTTAAGCTGGCGGTTGAAATCGTCGTATTGCCCGAGGGCTCAACACCACTATTGACAATATCTGAGCCGACATTGGCAATGGTGATATGGCCAGGGTCTAGCAACCAGTCACCGGTTTGGCCCTTGGGCGCGCGGGTAGATACCTCGGCGCCTTCAATATTTAAATAGTGCCCGGAGGTTTCCACCTGGCCGCCATTGCCGCCATTGGCACCGCCGTAGCTGTAAATATTACCGTGCACATAGGTGCGCGAATCGGCCAGTTCAATATCGCTCCACAATACTACGGTGCCGCCATCGCCACTGACGCTAGCGCTGGCATCAATGCTGGCGTCCTCGGCCAGGCGAACGGTTTTTGCTTGTGCCAGGGCATCGGCATCGGCCAGGACCCGGCGCTGCTGGTTGGCACCGCCCTGCCAATCGCCGCCGACCAATACCGCACCGCCGCCACTGGCGCCGCGGGCATCAATGCTCGAAGCCGCCGCCAGTTCTATCGACTCGGCCTCCATCGTCACCAAGCCACCGCCGGCCTCGGCGGAGGAGACATCGATAAGGCCACTGTGGTTAATATCACCATCGGCGCCGGCGCTGAGCATAATTCGGCCGCCCTCGCTGCGGATGCCGCGCGCCTCAATGGTGCCGCTGTTATTGATCACCGCGCGGCTGGCATCGCCGTAAGCCTGGGCCGACAACATCACCTGGCCGGCGCCAACCACAATAGCGCCGCTATTATTAATTAGCGATTCCAGCGCACCGCGATTGATGCGAAAGTTCATCAGGCCACTGCCGTCTAGGTCCAGCTCCACATCGGTGCCGGCGGCCATAATTACTTCGCCGCCCTGGGTATTAATGCTGCCGCTGTGCTCGATTAGCGGGGCCACAAACGCCAGCCGCCCGCCAGCGCCCAAATTGATTTGCCCGGCGGCATCAATGCGGCCGCCACCGGCGCCGGCAAAATGGTAATTGCCCGCCAAAAAATCTGCGTTGTCGATATCTAAAGTCGAAGCCGTTAGGGCGCTGACATCGACCCGGCTGTTGCGCCCAAACACCACCCCATTGGGGTTGAGTAAAAACACCTGGCCATTGGCGCTGAGGCGGCCGAGTATTTGGCTGGGATCTTGACCGATAACCCGGTTTAAGGCGGTGCTGTCAGCGTCTGGCTGGATAAAGTGCACTGCCGCCTCTTCACCGATAGAAAAGCTATCCCAATTGGTAATCAACTCGTCGCTGTACTGTTCAATAAACAGCTCATTATCGCGCCGCTGGTAGCTGGCCTCACCGGCCACCACTTGCTCGCCCTCGGGCAATACCACGCCGGCCTGGGCCAGCACATTACCGCCACCGCACAGGCCCAGGGCCGCCAGCAGGCTGAGGGCTGCCCGGCACTTGCCATGGGCGCGGGCAAACTCTGACACCACCACCCAGGCCTGGCTGGCTTCGTGCCAAATAATTCTAAATACTCTGTTCATTACCTTACTCCAAATACTGCATAGCCAAGCGCTGCTCGTCGCTCAAGCCGTTAAAACCAAACCAGCGCCTGTAGCCAAAAACGGTAGTCTTTACTTTGGCCATCGCTATCAAAACCACTAATTTCTGCGCGCCCGGGGTTATCGTCGACGGGCAGCGCAACACTAAAATTAACGCTATAGCTGCGACGCTGGCTCAGGCTTAGGCCAAAGCCAGCGCCGGACAGCTGGTAGCGGTTTGCTCGCTCGGCATTGAGAATGGGAATACTGCGGGGCTGGGACTGACTGAGTTTGACCCAGGCGTGATCGTAAAAAACTTTGAAACGCAAATCGCCATAGGCTTTAAGCAAGTCGCTAAAGCTGTAGTGCAACTCACCGCGCAGCAGCTGGCCCGAATCGGCTGCGGCCTCGGCCCCGGGGTAAGCGCGCACACCGTTGAGGCCACCGGCAAAGAGTTTTTGGGAGCTATCCAAATTTTTGCCCGCCCACTGGCCACTGAGGTTAAGGTACAAGCCCCACTGGGGGCTAAAGCGCTGGTAGCGTGAAAACCCGTATTCAAGCTTATTAAAGCTGCCGGCGCGGCGATAGGATTTGGCATCACTGGCCTGCTGCCCCGGCAGGGCGGACAAATCCAAATCGCCGTGATGCCAGTGTAGCCGCCACTGGTTGACGGCACTGCCCTGCCAGTGATCGCTAAAGTCTCCACGCAGGCCCAGGCTGGCCGACTGGATTTCTTTGTCGCTAATCACCAGGGCATTGAGCTGGTCTTCAAACTGATCGACCCGGGCCGCCAGCTCAAGCCAGCTGCTGTGGCCCAGGCTGCGCATAATTGGGTAGCGCAGGCCCGCCTCCAAGCTGTGGGATTCGCCCTCGAAGTCGGCGCTTGCGGCGGCTTGGCCGGCGACAACTTCGTAGTTCAGCCCGGTATAAGCCAGATCGACCTGCCAGCCCTCATGCCCAAGCGGCAGGGCATAGCCAAACTGGGCGAGCTTAACCCCCTCCGACGCCGTTAGCCTGGCGTGAAGCAAATCGCCCCGGCCGCTGGGGCTGTTAATGTCTAACTGCGCCTGCAATTGCTCCTGGCCGGTAAAACGGTTACCGAGATTATTGCCCTGCAGCTGGCCACTGAGCAGGCCGCCCTCTTCTGTCAGCACATGAATACGAGTGCTGCGCGGCGCGGCCCCCGCCTGAAAACGCGCGCGTGCTGCAATCCCAGGTAAATCATTCAGCAGTAGCAGGCCGCGCTCCAAGCCCTGCTTGCGCACCGCCTGATCTTCGCCCAGGGCATTGCTGACAATTTTTTTAATCCGCTCGGGATCTGTGCGCAAGGGCTTGCCAGCCACGGGCTCAACTACCAGGGCCGGGCCAATGCTGTCGAGCTGGCCGCGAATAATATCGATGGTGACCGCGCCCTCGCTAATATCCTGGGCCGGCAAATAGGCCCGCGCCAACAGCCAACCCTGCTGCTTTAATAACAGGGTTATCTGGCTGGCCAACTGCTGCAGGCCGTTAAAGTCTAGCGTTTGGCCCTCGGCCCGCTGCTTTAACTGCTCGACCGTTGTTGCCACTAAAGGCTGCTGCAATAACTCGGTTGCGCCCGAAAACAGCAGGCTTTGCAGCCTTATCTGTTGGCCGCCGGGCTGCTCCGCTGACGCTTTAGCTGCGGGTTTATTAAGCAGTTGTGGCGCGGTCACCGGCGGCGCTGGCGGGGCTTGCTCCTGCCGCAATAAGCCACCGGAATCCACCGGTGATTGGGCCCGTGCAGCGCTTGAAATTAACACTAAGAAAATCGGTACAAAAAACAGATTAACTCGACAAGGTGATGCTTTTTTATCCATATCGATACGGCCTGGGGTACTATAAAAAACTCCCCTAAAATATAGTCGCCCAGGCCGTGGGCACCCGGCAGTTGCCGGTGCAATCATTGTAAAATAGTTACGAATTTTTGCGGAAAAATTACCTAACGCTTCAGCGCTTCCTTTTTTTGCAATAAACTAGGCGATATTGCTTAAATACGTTCACTTATAAATTTAACGATAGAGATAAGCGACTTATGGACTGGAAGTCATCGATTGCGCAGTGCGATGCCAGCTGGACTGCTGAACAAGAACCAGGCTCTTTTGAACACGAGCAAGAAGCGACAATAGAACTGTTCCCAATACCCTCGCCGCTTGGCCACTGCAATGCCACGCTTTATACCCTACCGCTGGGCTCTACCATGGGTACTTTTACCCTCAACTTCCACGACGGCGTGGTCGCCGAAGTCAGCTCGCTTATGGACGTGCATAAAGACTTTAATGAGCCCACTCTTATTATTATCTACACCGAAAGCGGCAACGCCATCATCGACGACAGAATGGTCGAGCGGCAATACACCCTAAGCCCAGACACCACCCATATACAGTTTGGCCAATACCAGGATTACCACATTAATGTGGACACCAAACAAAATATTTCTAACTACAAACTGATTATCAGCAAAACCCTGCTGCAAAGCTTAATGGGTAAAGAAGTTTGCGAGCAGGTACTGGAAAAACTCAAGATCACCCAAATACCCGCCGATACCTTTATCGACCTGCCACCCAAAGTTAACCAGCTACTTAAAGACTGCGCCAGCCATATGCGCGAAGGCGCGGCAGAATCCCTTGCTATCCAGGGCAAGGTGCTGATCTTTCTTTCGGCCCTGGCCAGCCATGTGCTGGAAGACAAGAAACACAACACCAATAAACGCCATATCAATATCGCCAAACGCCTGCACGATGAAGTTATTGCCATGCAAGGGCGCATCTCCACCCTGGCCTACTTCGCTGATAAATACGGCCTGTCGACCAAATCCCTCAACGAGAGCTTCAAGGCGGTTTACGACCAAACCATCTGGTCATTTATCTTGGAACACCGCCTGCAACAGGCCCACACCGCCCTGGCAGAAACCGATATCGCCATTAAAACCATTGCCGATAAATACGGCTACGCCAATGTCAGCCACTTTAGCAATGCGTTTAAAAACAAATATGGCTACCCGCCGGGGCAGTTGCGCAAAAATTAAGCAGCGCTAATTACATCACGCACTGAACAGCTTCGATTACAGGCCCGCAACGGCCTGTAATAAGGTGTTATGGTTTTACTCGGGCAGATAGCTTAGGGTTTGTAAAAACAGCAAACTGACCCTATGAGCAAACAAGACCGCTGCATACAACTTAATCAAATTTTCTGCAGTAAGCGCTTACCACAAAGTAAGGCCGCCCTCGCCGAGCAACTTGAATGCTCGGAAAAAACCATTGGCCGCTATATCGACACACTCCGAGACTCCTGGTGTGCACCGCTTGAATACGACAACGAACACAAGGGCTGGTATTACGAGCTTAAAGACGGCGAAACCTTCGAGCTGCCAGGCATATGGCTGACCGCCGCAGACATTCAGGGCCTGTTGATGCTGCTGGAAATGCTGCGCCAGTACAGCCACGGCGAGCTCAAAGACGAACTAGAAGCCATTGAGCTGCGCATTCAAAAGCTACTTAAAGCCCAAAATATCGACAGCGGCAAAATCAAGCACAAGGTACGTATCCTTACCCAGGGCCAGCGCGCCATCCCCAGCGATGCGCTACACCTGTGCTTTAACGCCACCCTGGGCGAGCAACAACTGCAACTGAGCTACCGCGACTACCAGGGCCGCCAAAGCCAGCGCCAAGTGAGCCCCCAACGACTTATCTACTACCGCGACAACTGGTATCTGGACGCCTGGTGCCACAAGCGTGAAGGCCTGCGCAGCTTTGCTCTAGCCCGCATGAGCCAACTAACAAGCAAACGAGAAAAAGCCATTACTGTCAGCACTGACAAACTCGATAAACACTTCCGCAATGGCTACGGCGTATTCGCCGGCGAAGCCAAACACACCGCCAAACTGCGCTTTCTGCCAGCAATTGCCCACGATATAGCCCAGCAGCAGTGGCACAGCGGCCAACACGGCCACTGGGACGGGGATAACTACCTGCTAGAGGTGCCCTACAGCGATGAGCGGGAGCTGGTGCAGGATGTGTTGCGGCATTGCCCGAATGTGGTGGTGGAGGGGCCGGAGGGGTTGCGGGAGGAGCTGATTAAGCGGATGAAGCAGGGAATTAGACGACAAAATAATCGGGTCAAAACCATATAGTCGCCATCATAGTAATCATGAAGATTACCTAAGCCAAAACAGGCAGGTGACCAAAAAGACAGGTTTTGTCCAAGTCATAGTGCAATATAGCGATTGGCATGAGCTAACACACGAATGTAATGGATAACATCGAAACAATATTACCAACGCAGCTACCCCTTTACTATCGGTACTGGGGCAAAAGCGGCCAAGACAAACACCATCTACTGGTATATCACAGCCTTGATGTAGCTGCGGTAGGCTATTGCTTACTAGACCCGAACCGCCAACGTGGCCCGAGCCTGGCCGCACGCTTGGGGGTTTGCAGCAGTTGGCTACGAGACCTGTTCAGCTTTTGCCTGATGCTGCATGACCTAGGCAAATTTACCCATGGCTTTCAAAGCCTGTGGCCAAATCAGGCCGAAAACCTAATTAAACCAAGTGCCAACTATGACTATGTGAGACACGACGTACTCGGCATGGGGCTCTGGACCAAGGTTCTAAAAGCCAAGCTAACAGACCTTATTGGCACAGAGCATTGCACATTACTGATGCCCTGGCTAAGTATTGTGTTTGCGCACCACGGGCAACCGATAGAGCCGAGCAAGGCAAGGCAATCCATTCGTAAAAACAGCGAAGAGCTGGACGAGCAGGCGGCGGAACAATTTGTCCGAGAAATAATTAAGCACTGGATGCCAAACCTAGAACCGCTAAATAATATCGACGCCAAGGCCTTTAAGCTGGCCTCATGGCAGCTGGCAGGTATCGCTGTAATCGCTGACTGGCTAGGCTCAAACCAAGAGTATTTTAACTATCACAGCTGCGGCTACACATTAATGGACTACTGGCGTCGCATAGCCCTGCCGAACGCCATTAGCACTCTAAAAAACGATGCCTTTGTTACCAAGCATCCTAGCGTATTTAACTCGATCAACGATCAATTTCCTTTTATTACCGACGCCACTGCAACACCGCTACAGCAATATGCACAGCAGCAAGAAATCGCTACCGGCCCACAGCTTTTTATATTGGAAGACGTAACCGGCGCCGGCAAAACAGAGGCTGCCATGGTGTTACTGCACCGGCTTATGGCCCAGGGCCTGGCCCAAGGTGCCTACATTGGACTGCCAACCATGGCAACCGCCAACAGCATGTACCAGCGCCTTAGCCGAAGCTACCGCAAGCTTTACAGCGATAGTGACACGCCATCACTTGTGTTGGCCCATGGCGCAAGTCAACAAACCAAAGCATTCACCGATTCCATTGCCCTGCAAGAGCAAGTCGCCGACCGCAACTATAACCAGCAAGATAATACCGCAACTGCCTACTGTAATGCCTGGCTCACCGATAATCGCAAAAAGGCTCTACTTGCCGATATTGGTGTAGGCACAATTGACCAGGCTTTACTCAGTATTCTGCCGGCCCGCCACCAGTCTCTCAGGCTTCTAGGGCTAGCCAACAAGGTGCTAGTAGTGGACGAAGTGCACGCTTTTGATGATTACATGAAGACCCTACTCGAACAGGCGCTGAAATTCCATAGTGCGCAAGGGGGTAGCGCCATATTGCTTTCAGCCACGCTGCCGCGACACTATCGGCAAGACTTTATTACGGCTTTTAGCAAGGGGCTCGCGGATGACAACCACAGCGCCACCCCTCATATATGCAAAAACTTTGAGTACCCTCTAGCCACGCAGTGCTTTGGCCAAGGGGTAAGCGAAACCCACATAGAAACTAAAAAAAGCGTCAAGCGCAGAGTTATCACAAAAAGAATAGACAGTGAGGCTGCTGCTATCAAAATAATCAAATCGGCAGTCGCCGACGGCAAGTGTGTCTGTTGGATCCGTAACACAGTAGACAGTGCCTATGCTGCCTACAGCCAACT
>JAOXRV010000019.1 GCA_025800435.1 Cellvibrionaceae bacterium
ATTCCGAGGTGCTCTGGATCCGGCACGGTGTAGGCCAGGCCCCAAAAGTAATCATTGGCGGGCATCTTATCTGGGTCCAGGCTAACAATTACTTCCATAATATTGGCGCCAAGGCGATAAAATAATTGACGCATGCCCCACTCTTCCCGGCTTTGATCCAGGCGTAGAGATAGCCCCAGGCCATCGCTAAAGCAGCGCTTAAAATCATCGCCATCATTACTGTTAATAACAAAGTGATCGAGCCTGTGCACTAGGCTGCGGCCATCGTGGCCAGCTTCGGCCCTTGCCAGTGGCAAGGCCAAGGGATCTCGGTGCTCCACCACCAGGGTAAATAAGCCGCGGCTGTGTTCAGCGGGCAGCACCGCCATGCGCCAGTGGCGCCGCTCAGACTCGGGGCTGCTGGCTTCACCGTCCATTATTGGGCCAAGCATTACCCCCTTGGCGGCTAGTTTTTGGCGACATAAATCCAGATTGGCAGTAGCCAGGGCCATGCCAAAAATACCGGGTCCATGGGCATCTAAATGGGCTTTTAAGACCTGGCTAAACTGGCTGCCTCCGGTGGGTACTACCAGCTCCAGGTAGGTGTTCTCCAGCCTAAATATGGTGTTGCTGATACCGGCTTTGGGGTTTTGGCCGTGCCAGCTGGCCTTGCGGCCCAGTAGGCACTCATAGTCGGCACATGCCTGCTCTAGATTGGCGACAACAATAATAAGGTGGTCTAGGGAGTCAAACATAGTTAGTTCCAGCTACACGCAATATTCTATATTATCGCCTAATAAGCGTTAAAACAGCGCTAGATTTGCCTAATTTTTAGGCCAGGAACTCCAAATCTAGCCACCCTAAAACGATTGCAACTAATTGGCCGATTTGGGCTCGAATTAGGGTGCCAAAACTGGTATTTGAGACCAAATAGCCGATATTTTCGCTGACTTGACGAATATTTGTACCAGGCTCAACTAAAATAAAGCTAATTGGCGGCAAAAAGGTGAATTTGCGCCATCTGCCCCCATAATCAGGTACTGGGCCGTCAGTGTTGGTGGTCGGTGGCTAAAGCCGCTAGTATTAGGCATTAATAGGTTTAGCGCTTGTTGTGTGTCGTACCCCTGTGGGGGTTTGGGCGCCAATACCGAGTGCCATAGCTTGCCCGTAAATTAAGGGCGCCAAATAGTGATGATAATTATGCGAAACACCCTTTTATCTCTTTCTCTAGTCGTGGCCACAGGCCTTGGTGCCCTGCTTCACAGCGGCCCCAGCGAGGCCCTGGCTAAACTTAATTACGATAAAGACCAGGCCCGCACGGCGGTGGATATTATCGAAACCCTCAATAGCCAGCACTATCGTCGGCAAAATATCGACGATGCCCTCTCCCAGCGTTTACTAGAGCAATATATCGATCAGTTGGACCCTGCCAAGGCGTACTTTCTAGCCGGTGATATTGAGAAGTTTAACGAGTACCGCTCAATCTTTGACGACCAATTGCGGGCTGGCTCCTTAGACGCGGGTTACGATATTTTCAATTTGTATCGCCAGCGCCTTGAACAGCGCACCCAGTGGATTATTAGCCGCCTGCAAGATGAAAACTATAAAGTGGATTTTACCCTAGAAGAGCAGCTGAGCCTGGATACGGACCTGCGCCGCTGGGCCAAATCCAATAAAGATTTAGACGAGTTTTGGCGCAAGCGCTTAAAGAACTCGCTGTTAAATTTAAAGCTGGCGGATAAGACCCTGCCCGAGGCCAAAAAAACCTTGAGCCGACGCTATAAAAATATGCTTAAGCGGGTTGAGCAACAAGATAGCAACGATGCCTTTGAAGCCTATATGAATGCCCTGGGTTCACTGTATGACCCGCACACTAATTATCTGTCTCCGCGCACCATGGAGAACTTTAATATCAATATGTCGCTGTCTTTAGAGGGCATTGGTGCGGTGCTGCAAACCGAGGATGAATACACCAAGGTGGTGCGTATTGTCAGCGCTGGCCCTGCCGATAAACAAGGTGATCTAAAAGCTTCCGATCGGATTGTCGCTGTTGGCCAAGGTAAAACAGGGGAAATGGTCGATGTTATCGGTTGGCGCCTGGATGAGGTGGTAAAACTGGTGCGCGGTAAAAAAGGCAGCACCGTACGCTTGCAGGTTTTACCAGCCGGCGAAGAAGGCAGCTATAAAACCATATCGATTCGCCGCAATAAAGTTAAACTGGAAGAGCAAGCCGCCCAAAAAGAAATTTTTGAGGTAAGCGATGGCGATCGCTTGTACAAGCTCGGCGTTATTAACCTACCCGCTTTCTATCTGGATTTTCAGGCCTATCAACGCCGTGACCCCAATTATAAAAGCACCACCAAAGATGTGCGCAAATTGATAAACGAACTAAAAGCCGCCAAAGTAGACGGTGTAATTCTCGACCTGCGCAATAATGGTGGCGGCTCGTTGCAAGAGGCAACCTTACTCACCGATCTGTTTATTCACCCGGGCACCGTTGTACAAATTCGTCACACCAATCAATCCATTAACCGTACTCACCGCTCGCGCCGCCCGCCTATTTATCAAGGGCCGCTGCTGGTGCTAACCAATCGCCTCAGCGCCTCGGCCTCTGAAATTTTTGCCGGTGCTATTCAAGACTATGGCCGCGGTTTAGTAGTGGGCGCCCAAACCTTTGGCAAAGGCACTGTGCAGTCCCTTAGCCCCGTACACCAGGGCCGTTTAAAAATTACCGAGTCCAAGTTTTACCGGGTCTCTGGCGACAGTACTCAGCACCGTGGCGTGGTGCCCGATATCAGCTTCCCCAATATGGTCGATCTTGAGGAAGTGGGTGAAAGCGCCTACGACAATGCCCTGCCCTGGGACACTATCCACCGGGCCCGCCACGGCACCTACTTTGATATCGACACCTATCTGGCCGAGCTAACAGCGCTGCACACAAAGCGCACCAAAGCCGACCCTGATTTTGTGCACCTACTGGAGCAACTGGGCGAGGTGGAAAAAGCCCGCGATCGAAAATACCTATCGCTAAATGAGGCCGCTCGTCGGCAGGAGAAAAAAGATCGAGAGCAACTGGCCTTTACCCTAGAAAATAAGCGTCGCAGCGGTAAAGGTATCGAGCCCTTCGCCACTGTGGAGGCCTACAAAAAAGATAAGGGCCTAGATAAAGATGAAGAGGAACAGGCAGCCGAGGCGGCAGCAAAAGAGCCGGAAAGCCGGATTGACCCAGATAAAGATGCCCTACTGATGGAAAGCGGTTATATTCTGGCGGATTTTATTCGCCTGCAAACTAAAACCAAATCCAAACAAATAGCCAAGACTAATACACTAACCAAGGCCAACTAAGCGAGAATATGCGCGTTATCTCATTTAATACCAACAGTATTCGTATGCGCCTGCACCAGCTGCAGGCATTAACCGAGCAGCACCAGCCAGATTTTATCGGCATTCAAGAGACCAAAGTCACCGATCAGGATTTTCCCGTGGCCGATATTGAGGCCATGGGCTATCAGGTGATCTTTCACGGCCAAAAAACCCATTACGGCGTGGCATTGTTGAGCAAGCACCCCTTTAAAGAAGAATTTAAAGGCTATAAAACCGATACCGATGAAAGCCAGCGCCGCTTTATCGGTGGGCGTTTTGATGTTAATGGCCGTGAAATTACCGTGCTAAACGGTTACTTCCCCCAAGGAGAAAACCGCGAACACCCGGTTAAATTCCCCAATAAGGAAAAGTTCTATCAAGATTTGATGGTTTTCTTGGACGATAACTGTAAGCCCAGTGACGATCTGATTGTTATGGGCGATATGAATATCTCCCCAGAAGATATTGATATTGGCATTGGCGAGCCCAATCGCAAGCGCTGGCTAAAAGACGGCAAGTGCAGCTTCTTACCCGAGGAGCGCGATTGGTTAAAAACCTTAAGCGATTGGGGCCTGGCCGATAGCTATCGGCAAATACACCCGGATAAAGACGATAAATTCAGCTGGTTTGATTACCGCAGCCGTGGTTTTGAGCGCGAGCCCAAACGCGGCTTGCGTATCGATTTAATTTTGCACAGCGAGTCACTCGGCGCTAAGTTACAGGATGCCAATATCGACTACGATGTGCGCGCCATGGAAAAGCCCTCCGACCACTGCCCAATTTGGGCTGAGTACCAGCTCTGAGCCCCGGCCCCGTTTGGTAGTTTTTGCGCGAGGCTTCGATGCCGAGCCTTGTGGTGGCGGAGGGGTTGTGGGGGACGCATAACCCGTCCCTGGGGCTGTCGTCCGCCATCCCTGGTTCCCAAGCCCCCAGAACCCTCCCCCACCACAAGGCTCTACAGTGGGGCAAATTTTAACAGCGTACCCACAAATAGGATTTATCTTGAGACCCTTTTCGTTACATTTGTTATTTGAAAGTTTCTGAAATCTCTTTACTGCCCTTCCCTTTGGCTACCTTACTAAACCACACTTAAGCGACTTGGTTCTGTTTGGAGTTAGCAATGCCAGTTTTAAAATTTCTCGCTGCCTTTGTTGGCTTGCTCGCCAGCGCCGGTATTAGCGCAGCTGCCCAGCAGTGGTATGGGCAGTTACAGGGGCAAACTGTGCAGGCGGGTTTAATGGCTAGCGCTGGGCAGCTCAGCGGTTGGGTCAGTGTGCAGGGCTATCGTTACCAGCTGCACACTCAGGGTCAGGGTGGTAGCTATCAAGGGGTTGTTATTGATCAGGCAGGGGGGCAAATACCCGCGCTGGTATCGCAGCAAGGTAATGTACTCCAGCTAAAGGTTTATACCAATGGCCCCCAGGCGATGCCCCTGAGTGTTCAGTTGCGACCGGCTGCCTTACAGCAACACAGCCAGGCGAGCCCCGCCGGCCAGCTCGACCCGGCTTTGATCGGCCGCTGGGTGTACTCTGAATCTTACAGCAGTGGCGAACACGGCTTTGGCTACCAAAATTGGGTACAGCTCGATGGCAATGGCTTTGTCTTCAGCGCTGAGCAGAGTTTTGGCGGCGGCCCTGGGGTGAATGTGATTGGCGGGCAACAGCCCGGTAGCGCTGCGCGCTGGCAAGTACAGGTAGCGGCCAATGGCGATCGCCACCTCTATATAAACGAAGGTGGCGGCTGGCAGTTATACGGCCGCTACTATATTGAAGCGGGCCGTATGCTGATCACCTTGGCCAACGGTGAAAAAGAGTTTTGGCGTCGCGCCAATTAAGCGGTTTTTGACAGTGGCTCGGGCTCACACTGGCTGGTGTTAAAGTCAGCCAAATTGGGCTCCTCCATCTCCTCTTCCCACTGTTTCCAGGTGTAGGGCCAAAGGATTGGGTCGCCGTCGCCATCCAGGTACCAACTGCTGCAACCACCCACCCAGACGGTATTTTTTAGCCCGTCTTTCATGCGCGCAACAAAGCTCTGGGCCGCTTCAGGCTTAGCGTCGATAGCGTCAAACTCACCCTTGCGCCAGCGCTCCATTAACTTGAGGATATAGCCGCACTGTACCTCGCTCATGGCGATAACCGAGTAGTTGCCAATGGGGGTATTGGGGCCGAGCATCAGGAAGTTATTGGGGAAGCCAGGCATAAACATAGAGCGATAAGTGGCAATTTTCTTTTCCCAGGCCTCGTCGATGGTCTGGCCGTTTTCGCCGCGCATATCCATCGGGCGCATATAAGATACCGGGTTAAAACCGGTGGCCAGCACCAACACATCAAACTCGTGCTCTACGCCGTTATTATCGATCACGCCTTTCGGGGTAATCTCGCGGATACCGTCGGTGTGCAGCTCAACATTCTCTTTTTGCAGAGCCGGGTAATATTGGTTGCTGATAATAATACGCTTACAGCCGACCCGGTAGTCAGGGGTGAGTTTTTTACGCAGCTCTGGGTCTCCGACCGAGAAACGCAAATAGGCCTTACACAAGTTGCTGAATATAAAGTTAGGTAGCTTTTGCCCAGTTACCGCCTTGGTAATAAATTGCTGTAAAAAGAACTCATTGGTGCGGCGGGTACGCCAGATCCGTTCGGGCTTGTCGCGGAATCTCTGCTTATCTTGTTCGCTATAACGGTAGTTTTCCGAGGGGAATAGCCAGTGGGGTGTACGCTGGAATACGGTCAGCTTTTGCACTTTCTTTTGCAGCTCGGGCACAATCTGGGCACTGGTAGAGCCAGTGCCAATAATACCCACGCGCTTACCGGCCAAATCGACACTGTGATCCCAGCGGGCGGTGTGAAACTTAGCCCCTTCAAAGCTATCCAAACCCTTAATGTTGGGGTATGCGGGGTGGTGCAGAATACCGGTGCAGTTAATTACAAAATCTGCCTCAAAGCGGCGGCCTTTACTGGTACCCACATCCCATTTGCCATTGTGGTAGTGGCAGTGGTCTACCGATTCGTTAAAGGAAACCGCATCCATTACCCCGTATTTACGCGCGACCTTTTCAAAATAAGTTTGAATTTCATCGCCGTGGGCGTAGCGGTGGCTCCACTCGGGGTTGAGCTCAAACGAATAGGTGTACATATGAGCGGCCACATCACAGGCCACACCGGGGTAAGTGTTTTCACGCCAAGTGCCGCCAATACGGTCGGTTTTTTCCAGAATCACCAGGTCCCGAATGCCCGCTTCACGTAGCTTGATCGTCATTAAAATACCGGTCATACCGGCGCCGATAATCACCACCTTGGGGTCGCGCTGTGTTTGGCTCATGTCGTCTGTCTCACTAGATTTATTATGTGTAAGCCAGTTTAGTCTGCTGCCCCCTCCAGATAAATGTGATTAGTGGCCAATAGTTGTGAATTTTGGCCATGTTTGCCAGAATGTCGAAAAAAGGAGCCTTAGATGACGCCCCAGCTCACCAAACCCAAGCTTTTGCCCCCTAAACTGGCAGTTAGCCACCATTTTAAGGGGCTTAAGCCAGCTCTTGCGGTGATGGCTGGCCTCGGTTTTAAGGCGCAAGACTGCCTAGCCGGCAGTGGTATCAGCCAGGCAACCATCGACCTAGTTGATGATATCGAGATCGAGTTTCACCTGGAGCAGGAATTTCATATCTACCGCAATATGCTTCGACTTAGTGAAAACCCGCTGTTGGGCCTGAAGCTTGGGCGCGGTTTCCCGGCAGAGTCCTATGGCCTGCTGGGTTACGCCATGCTCAGCGCGCGAACCTTGGGTGAGGCCATGGCGCTGGCACAGGAGTTTGGTACCCTAACCTTTAGCCATTTTAAACTGGGTGGCTTGATTGAGGGTGAGTATGCGGGGCTGGTCTTTGAACCGGCCCATTATATACCTGATGATTTACTCGCCCTGTACAGTGACCGGGATATTCAGGCCAGTTTTGAGATTAATAATCTACTCGACAGCAATACCATTAACGCCCGACGGGTGGCACTGATACACGGGCAGAGCCAATTTAAGGGTCAGTACCAACAACACTGGGGCTGCCCGGTGAGCTTTGGCGCAGAGCGCAACGAAAGTTGGTATATGCGAGACAGCTTAGATCAGCCCATGCCACGCTTTGATAGCGAAACCTCTAATATCTGCCGGCGCCAGTGCCAAACCCTGTTGCAAAAACTCAGCAGCCAGGGAAGTTTTAGTTTGCGGGTGCGCCAGCGTTTAGTGGCCCAGCCGGGTAAGCTGCCGGATATTGAATCAGTGGCCAGGGATTTAGCCTGCTCAAGCCGTACCTTGCGACGTAAACTACAGCATGAAGGCAGCAGTTTTCAGCAGTTAAGTAATGAAATACGCCGGGAACTGGCTCAGGAATATTTGCGTACCGGCCTGTCGGTGGAGCGAGTGGCGGAGTTATTGGGCTACACCGAAGTATCCAATTTTTCCCACGCGTTTAAGCGCTGGCGGGGCATATCGCCCCGCCAGTTTCAGCAAAATTTTTAACGGTACTTTCTACAAGCCTTGTGGGTGGGAAAGCACCAAGATTATGCCGGTATTAATTGGTCGGCTCGCGCATGGTTACAAATTCCTCGGCGGCGGTCGGGTGAATGCCGATGGTGCTGTCAAAGATAGCTTTGGTGGCGCCGGCGCGAATGGCGACCGCCAAACCCTGGATAATTTCGCCCGCATCACTGCCGACCATGTGGGCGCCCAGTACTTTATCGCTATCTTTATCCACCACCAACTTCATAAAGGTGCGCTCGGGCAAGCCGCTTAAGGTGTGCTTCATGTGCTTAAAACTGGATTTATAAATATCGATATTGTCATAGCGTTTACGCGCTTCTATTTCGCTCAGGCCGACAGTGGCAATATTGGGCTGGCTAAAGACTGCGGTGGGAATATTGTCATAATCCACTACCCGGCCACCTTCACCAAATAAGTTGTGGGCCAGCGCCATACCTTCGGCCAGGGCCACAGGGGTTAGCTCTAGGCCGCCGATAACATCGCCCAGCGCGTAAATTGATGGCTCGGCGCTGCGGTAGTTTTCATCCACCACAATCGAGCCGTTATCACGCATTTCTACCGCGGTGGTTTCCAAACCCAGGCCCTGGGTTTTGGCGCGTCGGCCAGTGGCGTACATGACGCAATCCACTTCCATCACCTCACCGTTATTGAGGCTGACCTTTAGGCTGCCGTCGGTATTTTTATCGATTTTTTCGATATCGGTATTAAAGTGAAGGTTGACGCCTTTTTGCTGCATTTCATTGGCCACAAACTCGCGCAGGTCGTCATCAAAACCGCGCAGGAACATCGGGCCCCGATACAGCTGATGGGTTTCGGCCCCCAGGCCATGAAATATTCCGGCAAATTCCACCGCTATATAACCGCCACCTACGACGATGGCGCGCTTGGGGAATTGCTCTAGATAAAAAACTTCATTAGAACTAATCACATGTTCACTGCCGGGGAATTCGGGCACAAACGGCCAGCCGCCCACGGCAATTAAAATATTGGCGGCGGTATAGGTTTTATTGCCAACCTGCACGCTATTGGGGCCGCTGATGACCCCGCGGCCTTCGATAACCTCAACCCCGGCGCCACCGAGGATATTGCCGTAGATACCGTTGAGGCGCTCGATCTCGGCGCTTTTATTATCGCGCAATGTGGGCCAATCAAAACTGCGCTCGCCAACTGTCCAGCCAAACCCGGCGGCGGCTTCAAAGTCCTCACTAAAGTGAGAGCCGTAAACAAACAGTTTTTTGGGCACGCAGCCGACGTTAACACAGGTGCCACCGAGGGCGCTGTCTTCTATTACCGCCACCTTGGCCCCCAGGTTGGAGGCCATACGGCTGGCCCTAACCCCGCCGGAACCGGCGCCAATAACTAGTAAATCGTAATCGTAGGAATGCTCGCTCATATTGCTGGCCTTTTAATCAATGGGCACAAGGGGGTCACCCCGTTTAGGATGCTTACCTTACTGTATGTCTAGGTATTGGGGAATGGTTTTAAAGCAATATAGGCGATAGCAGCTGACTATAATAGCCAACT
>JAOXRV010000024.1 GCA_025800435.1 Cellvibrionaceae bacterium
CGAAGGCCTGTTTATGAAAAACTGGGACGAGGATGACGGCACCGAATACTGCACCGCCAAGGCAGACTTGGCGGATGCTGAGGCGGTGTGTAAAAAACTGGGCATCACCCTGCACACCGCCAACTTTGCGGCCGAGTACTGGGATAATGTATTTGAGCACTTTTTGGCCGAATACAAAGCCGGCCGCACCCCAAACCCCGATATCCTCTGCAACCGCGAGATCAAATTTAAAGTCTTTCTCGATTACGCCGAGCTGTTGGGGGCTGACTATATTGCCACCGGCCACTATGTACGCCGAGTGGATAAAAACGGCCATACCTTTTTGGCCAAAGGCCTGGATAACAACAAAGACCAGAGCTATTTCCTACACGCCGTATCAGAGGCTGAATTTGCCAAGTCGCTGTTTCCAGTCGGCGAAATGGAAAAGCCCGCGGTGCGGGCCCTGGCCGAGCAGTACGACCTAGTCACTCACAACAAAAAAGACAGCACCGGTATCTGCTTTATTGGCGAGCGCCGCTTTAAAGATTTTTTGGCCCAATACCTGCCGGCCCAGCCAGGTGAGATCCAAACCCCAGATGGCCAGGTCTTAGGCCAGCACGGGGGCCTGATGTACCACACCATTGGCCAGCGCCAGGGCCTCGGCATCGGCGGTGTAAAAGGCAGCGATGACGCCCCCTGGTATGTGGTGGAAAAAAACCTAATCGACAATATTTTAGTAGTCGCCCAAGGTGGCCAGCACGATCTGCTCTACAGCGCCGCCTTAGATGCAAGCCAAGCCCACTGGATCGGCGAGGCGCCTTTAGCAGAAGGCGAATGGTACCGCTGCCAGGCCAAAACCCGCTACCGCCAACCTGACCAGGCCTGCTGGGTAAAAGCCGGGGCCAAGCCAGGCGGTCTATTAGTGGATTTTGCCGAGCCCCAACGTGCGGTAACCCCGGGTCAATCGGTGGTGTTTTATCGTGGCGATATCTGCCTTGGGGGCGCGGTGATCGATACCGCCCATAAAGCTCACTTTGCCGGGGGTCCAGTGGCTCTGGGGGCAAGCCATGGCGAGTAAAAACTGGCGCGAACAAGCGCTGGCCCTGGCCGGGGTATTTCAGGCCACCGCCCTTGTCGACCAGATCGCGCGCAGCGGTTATATCCCTACCGCGCCCTACGAAACCAGCATTGCCAGCCTGTTTGAGCAGAACCCCGCCAGCGCCGAGGCAGTTTACGGCGCCGCCAGCCAGCTGGAAATG
>JAOXRV010000590.1 GCA_025800435.1 Cellvibrionaceae bacterium
AGCGCTGATACCTGTAACCCTAATGGCGCCGGGGTAGAATGCTATTACATCATTCCACCAAATAATAATATTTACCACACCTTGTGTTTTAACCGCTGGAGTGGTCGTTATCTTCTGACCACAGGCCCCTCGCCCAGGCCGGGAAAAAAGCTGCCGCTGCTACCACTGCCAGTGGTAAACAACGGTAATAACACTTCTTCAAGCGGCAATAATAATTGTCAAGACGTTAAATTAAACGGCGTGACAATCCAGGGCCTGTGCCGTTAGTGTACCTCTGAATAACTGGATGATGCTCAGCCGGGCCCTAACAAAAAAGATCGCTATAAGATTCCGTGCTCTAACCGGCCAACACTTCGGTGGCAAAGGTGTATTCGCCCAGGGCGTCGGTTACCAGTGGCTCCAATGCGGCTGGGTCGGGGCAGCTAAAACTTACCATTTGGCCGTGTTTTTTCGATGCCGCTACGGTATAGCTGGCACGGTGCTCGGCCAGCACCTGGCTTAAGTGGCTGTCGACCACCTTGGCGACAATATCGTTGCGCAGATCTGGCTTGAATACCTTGCCCACCGCGGTGACGGGCATGGCCTCGATAAAGTGAATCTCTTTGGGCACGGCGGCGCGCTCGGCGATGCTGCCCATGGCAAATTCTATAAACTCATCCTCACTGACTTGGGCCTTGGTTTTTAGCTGAATATACACCACTGGAATCTCGCCCACGCGCTTATCGGGCTTGCCGATGGCCACCGCCTCGGCCACTGCCGGGTGGGTGTAAAATACCTCTTCGATCATTTGCGGGTCGATATTGTGGCCGCCGCGAATAATCAAATCCTTGCTGCGCCCGGTCAGCCATAGGTAACCGTTTTTATCCAGGCGGCCGAGATCGCCGGTGTTAAACCAGCCATCTTGTACCCACTGGCCGTTGTTTTGCTCGGGCTGTTTGTATCCGCTGAATACGGTGGGGCCGTTAATGGCAATAACACCGGGCTCGTCGATCTCGCAGTCGCGCAGCCAGCGGCCATTGTCATCCACCTCGACAATGCGAATATTCATATAGGGCAGGCGCTGGCCCACCGCACCGGCCGGGCGCAGGCCGTCGATGGGGTTGGCCGAGGTGGCACAGGTGCCCTCGGTCTGGCCGTAGCCCTCTAGAATAATCAGCCCGGTTTGGGCTTCAAATTTGCGAATGGTTTCCACCGCCAAGGGTGCGGCGCCACACAGGCAGAAGTCCAGGCTGGAAACGTCGGAATCGTCCATCGGTACTTCCATTAGTGCGCTTAAGATAGTGGGCACACAGCTAAAGAAGCTGACCCGGTACTTCTCGACCAGGCGCCAAAAATCTTTGATCACCGCCGGGTTGCGATAGCCCTGGGGGCTGGCCAGCAGCACCTCGGCGCCGGCGGCCCAGGTGGCGAGGCCAGTGACAAATACCGCGTTAACGTGGAACAGTGGCAGGCCGTTAAGTGCGACGCCGTTTTGGTCTAGCTCAAAGCCGTGGCCCATCTGCCAGACCATGGCCAGCTCATTAAGGTGGTTGTGCGGGGCCAATTTGGGGGTGCCGGTGGTGCCGCCGGTGTGAAAGTAAGAGCAGATATCATCCAGGGCAAACACCCGGCCACTGTCGAGGCCTCGATCATTGTGTGCAGCGATGGTATCGTCAAAGTCCAGCACCGATTCGCTCAGGTAGGGCTCGCGCTCAGCGGTCAGTGCCCCGGCCAACTCGGCGGGCAGAAACTTGGCCATATCCACGGCGAGAATATGACTGAGACTGGGCACCCGCTCTGCCACGGCCTTGGCTTTATCCCACAGCTCGGTACCGGGGAAGGGCGCCAGGGTGACCAGCACCTTAGTTTGGGCCTCGTTTAAAATGGCGGCGATATGCTCGACTTCAAGCAGCGGATTGATGGGGTTAAAGATACCGGCGGCGTCGCTGCCCCAAATCGTAAAGTGAGTGTGGGGCAGGTTGGGCAGTAGCATCGATACGGTATCGTGTTTGCCCACCCCGAGCCGGTGCAGGGCGTTGGCGGTTTGGGTAATTTTGCCAAACAACTGCCGGTAACTGTAGCGAATTGGCTCTTCATCAGCAGTGCCTTGGAGAATAAACGTGAGCGCGGTTTTATCCTCGTAGTTCTGGGCTTGCTGTTGGATTAGCTCGTAGGTGCTGTTGTGTTGAATACGGTCTTCGATGGGGGTGGTTTCAATTTCCGCCAGGCGTTGGGCCGGGGTATTGGGATGCTGTGTCATGATTTCACCGTACTGCGGTCAATTATAAGTTATATTTGTGTCGGTCAGTGTCGCGTAATAGTTACAGTATTACCCAATTTGACATTTGGTTAAAGCGCTTGCCTATTTAATCGGCCGAGGTCGACAGCTCCGGCTTGTCGGCCTGGCGCTGATTCAGCTCGGCGCTGGCGCGTCTGTCGCCACGCTCGGCCAATTTTAGCAAAATACTCCGGGGCAGTTGTTGATAATAGCTGTCCTGCTGCTTGTTTTCGCCTACCTTGGCAGGGTTTGGGCTGGTCTGGTTTGTGTTTTGGGCTTTGGCTTTAGCGTCGATAATGGCTTGGTAATCCGTCACTGGCTCGGGCGCCTGGCGGCCGCTGCGAACACCGACAATAACAATGCCGATAATTAGCAGCAGCGTAAACAGCATTTTACTCGCAGGCCAGTTGTCGCCCATGGAGCAACTTAAATACCGGCGCCGTGAATGGCACCATCGACCGGCAGTACTGTGCCATTGATAAAACTGCCGGCCTCGCTGGCGAGCAATACAATTGGCCCCACCAGCTCTTGTAAATTACCGAGGCGGCGGGCGGGCATACGGTTAATGTATTCTTGTCCGGCTGGGCTATCAAAGTATTCGGTGTTAATTTCGGTTTTAAACCAGCCCGGGGCAATGGCGTTGACGCGGATATTGTGTTTCATTAAATCCAGCGCCATGGAGCGGCTCAGCTGAATCACTGCACCCTTTGAGGCGCAGTAGGCGGTTTGTCCGACCTTGGCGGTTAAGCCCAGCACCGAGGCAATATTGATAATACTGCCTGGCTTGCCGGCGGCCACCAGGCGTTTGGCCCCTTCTTGGGCCACATGCCAGACGCCGCCAAAGTTGGTGTCCATGACAAAATCCAGTGAGTCTTCATCGATTTTTAAAAAGTTTTTGGCATCCGCCACACCGGCGTTATTGACGATTACATCAATCACCCCAAAATGGTTTTCGGCCTGCTCATAGGCTGCGCTGATGCTGCTGTTGTCGGTCACATCCATCGACACCGCCAGCGCCTCGCCGCCGGCGCTTTCAATCTCGCCAACCAAGCTCTGCAACTTATCCTGCCGCCTGGCCGCCACCACCACCTTGGCCCCCGCCGTCGCCAAACCCTTGGCTACACAGTTACCAATACCAGAAGACGCCCCGGTAACCAAAGCAATACGATTATTTAAAGAAAATTGTTCGAGATTCATGTGGCTTACCTTAGGTGTATTTTAAATGCAGTGGCTTCGTTACCGAGTCTTATGTGGGTAAGGGGTTCTAGAGGACGCATAAACCCATCCCTGGGGCTCTCGTCCGCCATCCCTGGCTCCCAAGCCTCTAGAACCCCTTACCCACATAAGACTCTACTTCGATAACTGCCCGCAGATTCTACAGGTTGCTCGTCGTTGGGGGAATTACCAGCCCCTTGATAAGTTGGTGGGTATTACCGGTATGAATTCTGGCTTAGCAAAATGCAGAGCCTTGTGTCCGGTGGGGGTTCTGGGGGCTTGGGAGGCAGGACGCCGGACGAGAGCCCCAGGGATGGGTTTATGCGTCCCCC
>JAOXRV010000038.1 GCA_025800435.1 Cellvibrionaceae bacterium
AATAGATAGTGGCTTCGACCCCGAGTCTTGTGGTGGGTAAGGGGTTCTGGGGGACGCGGTAAATACATCCCTGTAGCTCTCGTCCGCCGTCCCTGGCTCCCAAGCCCCCAGAACCCCTTACCCACCACAAGACTCTGCAGCCAAGTGAGCTCTAAAATAGTGCTGGCAGATAGTGTCTCGGTCAGATCCCAGTAGCTAGGAGTTCTGCGAGATGTAAGCTTGAGGGGTAGGGGGTGCTTTCGCAGTGACTAGGCTTCTGGATGAAACGGGGGCCAGCGCCTGGATGGCGCGCTTTCGGAACGGAGAAAGTGCCCCCTACCCCTCAAGCTGGGTTTTATCCCCGAAGGCTTGGGCATAATTTTCCCCGGACAGCAGTGCGCCATCACGGGGATGAGGCAAGCAACCTTAACCTCTAAATCCCCTGCTGGGGATGCGCCCGGCTTTTGCTTTCGAGCAAGTTTAGGGCGTGTAGATAGGCCTTGGCTGAGGCGGCCACTACGTCGGTATCGGCGCCGACGCCATTGACCAGTTTGCCTTCTCGCTCCAAGCGCACGGTCACATCACCCACCGCCTCGGTGCCCTGGGTAATGGCATTGACCGAGTAGAGCAGCAGATCGGCGCCGCTGTTAAATTGTTTTTCAATGGCCTTAAACACTGCATCTACCGGGCCACTGCCCTCGGATTCGGTATCGACGCTTTGCTCGCCCACCCGAATCTTTAATTTCGCCACCGGTGCCTGGCCGGTTTTGCAGTGCACTTCCATGGCCTCAAAGCCGTAGGTTTCTTCTACCTCGCGGGCCTCACCCACCAGGGCTTGCAAGTCTTCGTCGAAGATCTCGTGTTTTTTATCCGCCAACTCCTTAAAGGCTTGGAAGATATGGTTAAACTCACCGGCCCCATCAAAGCTAATACCCAACTCTTCGTAACGAGCTTTAACCGCAGCGCGGCCAGAGTGTTTGCCCAGCACCAATTTATTGGTGTGCCAGCCGACATCTTCGGCTTTCATAATCTCGTAGGTTTCGCGGTGCTTGAGTACACCATCCTGATGAATGCCGGATTCATGGGCAAAGGCATTGGCCCCCACAATAGCTTTATTGGGCTGTACCGGAAAGCCGGTAATGCTGGATACCAAGCGCGAGGTGGGCACGATATGGCTGGTATCGATATTGGTCTCTACCGGCATCACATCTTTGCGGGTGCGCACCGCCATCACCAACTCTTCCAGGGAAGCATTACCGGCGCGCTCGCCCAAGCCGTTGATGGTACATTCCACCTGGCGCACGCCGTTCATTACCGCGGCCAGGGAGTTGGCCACCGCCAGGCCCAAATCGTTGTGGCAGTGGGTGGAGAAAACAGCCTGGTCGGCATTGGGCACATTCTCGATCAAGCGCTTAAACATCAGGCCGTACTCGCTGGGCTCACCGTAGCCCACGGTATCGGGAATATTAATGGTTTTGGCGCCGGCCTTTATAACCGCTTCGATAATGCGGCTGGCAAATTCAAACTCGGTGCGCGAGCCGTCTTCCAAGGAGAACTCCACATCATCGGTAAACTGACGCGCGCGTTTTACCGCATCCACCGCCTGGGCCAACACTTGCTCTGGCTCCATTTGCAGCTTGTATTTCATATGGATGGGCGAGGTGGCAATAAAGGTGTGAATACGACCGGCGTTGGCATTTTGCAAAGCCTCGCCAGCGCGCAAAATATCCGGCCCCATAGCTCGGGCCAAGCTGCACACGGTGGAATCTTTAATGGTTTCGGCGACTGCTTTTACCGCCTCAAAATCGCCGGGACTGGCGATGGCGAAACCCGCTTCGATCACATCGACACGCATTTTTTCGAGCATTTTTGCGATGCGAATTTTTTCTTCTTTGGTCATGGATGCGCCGGGGCTCTGCTCGCCATCGCGCAAGGTGGTATCAAAAATTACCAATTTGTCCTTAGACATGATTGTTATCTCCAAAACTGTTAGCGGCCTCGTAACTGAAGCCCGACTGAAATTTGCTTGTTAAACTGGGGGAAGAATTATTAGCCGCACAGCGGCAGTCGCAGCAGGGGCGCCGCTAGCAATAGAGATAGAGAGGTAGTGAAATTGTTTTGGCTGGTCACGTTCATTGCTATGAAATATCTCTGTTTAATAGGTGCCGGGACTTGTCGGATAGACAGCCCAGCACCGAGTTTGGAAAGTGTATCCAAGGTGAGCAAACAGATCAATATACATCCTAATAAATTGAATAAATTAGGATGATTTTGCAAAAATAGTGTTAATATCGAGCTTCATTAGGATAGCCATCCTAGCGAATCACATATCAACACCAAAATTTTGCAGTAGCTTGTCAAGCTGCTTGGCCAGCTGGCTAAATTCGGTCAGCTGATCGTCGCGCCCGGCCACCGATTGCTTAAACCAATCCAGTGCCCGCTCGCGTAGGGCAATGCCCTGGGGGGTCAAGCCAAGCTCTAGCTGGCGCTCATCCTCATCGCTGCGGCGGCGATTGATTAGCCCCTTGGCCTGCAGCCGCTTTAGCAGCGGGGTCAGGGTTCCCGAGTCCAGTTGCAAGCGTTGGCCCAATTGATTAACACTGCCGTGATCCCTGCCCTTATCGCGCCATTCCCACAACAGCATCAGCACCAGGTACTGGGGGTAGGTAATATCCAGTGCCTTCAGCATCGGTTGATAGGCCCGCACCAGCAGGCGCGAGGCGGTGTAAAGGCGAAAGCAGAGCTGCTTATCTAAATACAGTAAGTCGTTATCGCTGGGCATAAGTTACTTATAGCAGGGCTTCGATTTTACCGGCCAGGCTCTCTGGCTTGTCTTTGGGGGCAAAACGGCTGATTTGCTGACCGTCTTTGGAAACCAAAAACTTGGTAAAATTCCACTTGATGCGCTTGCTGCCCAATAGACCTGGGGCCTCTTGCTTAAGGTGATTAAACAGCGGGTGGGCGCCATCACCATTTACCTCAAGCTTGGACATCAAGGGAAAGGTAACCCCAAAGTTAAGCTCGCAAAACTCGCTGATGCCTGCATCGTCTTCGGGCTCCTGGCCTGCAAACTGGTTGCAGGGAAAGCCCAATATCACCAGACCCTGGTCTTTGTACTGCTGGTATAACTTTTCCAGGCCCTTGTACTGTGGGGTAAAACCGCACTTGCTGGCGGTGTTTACAATTAACAGCACCTTGTCTTTGTATTCGGCCATGGAGTGGCTTTGGCCCTGGTTGTCGTTTACTTCAAACTGGTAGATATCGCTCATGACTGGTCACCTGTGAGTTTTATATTGCTTGCAACTATATTGTGTACAATTTAATTGTAGGCAATTTAACGGGCAAAAAGCAAGGCCTCATTAAGAGGCCCTGCCGAGATCGCTAATTAAACCTGCAAGCCCTCCTGGTAAACCAGCTCTAATTGCGGCTCCCACGCCAACGCGGCCGAATCCAGTTGAGCCAGATCGACGGGTGCTAAAGCACTGGCCGCTGTCGCCACTGCAGAAGTTGCCGGCAGGGGCAGCTCGCCATCCGTGCCCAGATCCAGCAGATCCGCAGCTTGGACAGCAGCGTCGCCAGGCTGGTAGGCAAACCAGACATCATCCACAGCCCCCTGACTGCCGTCGGTGCGCTCATAGTCCGATTGCAGGCCAATGATATTGCCATTGCTCGGCTCAGCACTGGCCACTGCATCCAGGTTAATGCTCAGCACATCGGCCTCGGCCAGCAAGAGCAACTCACCATCTTGCACCTGGCCATCGCTGTTGCCATCGCGCCAAACTTGTAGCTCATCAAACTGCCCGTCATTGCTATCAATCACACCGTCGGCATTAGAGTCTAGCCCTGCTAGGGCCGCAAAACCGTCGCTGGCGCGGCTGCCATCGGCCATTAGGGTAGCGCCGCCAAACAGCTCGGCACCGTTGTTAATCTGGCCGTCGCCGTTAATATCGCGCACCAGTAGGCCATCGTCAGCCGCTACCCAGCCACTGCTATCGACACTGCCATCGGCGTCTATATCAAAGCGCACACCGGCTTGTACAGACAGGGTTTCGGTGCCGTCGCCATCCAGGTCCAAGACCAGCGGGGTAAATAGGCTGAACGGCTTGCCACCCTGGTCACCTTGGCCAGCTGCCGCCACTGCCGCTGCGCCCGCAGCCGCGCCGGCCAGGGCCGCACCCTGGTTATTCTGAGCGCCTGCGGTGGCAGCAAAGGGCAGGCCTATACCGCCGCCTATACCGCCAGTGCCTTCGATATCCAAACCGACATCCACATCGGTAGTTACCTCACCTTCATCATCAATGGTGACAGCGACATCGACATCCGTGGTTACGCCTGGCGCAACCTCGGTCATAACACCGCCATTTATCTCGGTGGTCACACCGCCATCTGGGTCGACCGTAACGTCGGCGCCACCATTAACGGTTACTCCTTCGGCCACCTCGGCGGTGACATTGCCATTAACGTTGGTGGTAACCCCGCCATCTGGGTCGACGGTGACACCGCCACCACCACTGACGGTCACGCCGTCGGCAACTTCGGCGGTGACATTGCCGTTAACATTGGTGGTAACGCCACCATCCGGGTCGACGGTAACACCGCCACCGCCGCTGACAGTAACCCCATCGGCCACCTCGGCAGTAACATTGCCATTGACCTCGGTAGTAACACCGCCATCTGGGTCAACCGTTACGCTGCCGCCCACTTCGGTCGTTACGCCGTCGCCTTCAACGGTAACGCCACCGCTTACTTCGGTGGTAACACCGCCCTCTGGGTCGACGGTGACATCCACGCCACCCTCTGCGGTTACGCCGTCGGCAATTTCCGCTTCCACATTACCATTGACGTTGGTGGTTACCCCACCGTCTGGATCGACAGTGACATTGCCGCCCACTTCGGTGGTAACGCCGTCGCCTTCGACAGTGACACTGCCGCCGGTTTCGGTGGTAACACCGCCATCGGGGTCGACGCTGATGCCATTATTGATTTCAGTGGTGACATCGCCATCTTCGACAGTAACGGTGGTGTCGACCTCGGTGGTGACGCCTCCCTCGGGGTCTACCGTGACACTGGTATCAATTTCGGTGCTGACATCGGCCTGCTCGGCCGGCGCTTGTGCGGCAGCCTCGGCTGCAGCTTGAGCCTCGGCCGCGGCCAGCGCATCGCCATCCACGGCAAAGTCAATCGCTTCGCTGTGCTCACTCTCTTGGCTGCCACCCAGTTCCGTCTGAGTCATGGTGACACTGTAGTTTGCAGTTTCACCCGCTGCTGTGGTCGGCAAGCTCGCCTGTAGCTGCCACACGCCGACAGCATCGGCCCGCACCGCCCCCAACAGTGTTTGCTCACCGCTGTCGTCGGTGGCGTATACCCTGACGATAGCTTGGGGGGCCACTGTGCCGCCAAAGCTGGGCCGCAGCTCGGCAATGGTGGCGCCACTGGCCAGTACCTGTTCGGCACCATCCATTTGGGTGGTCGCCGCGAAGGCCGCTTCGCCATCCTCAGCCGGCGGGTGCAAGGTAAAATCATAGGGGCCGGTTAAGTCGCCAAACTCGCTGCCGTCTTGGGGCTCGATATCGGCCCATAAATTGTACTCCCCGGCCGCCATGGGTGAATCTGCCGGTGGGCTAAACTCCCATATACCACCGATGGACTCAGCCGTGCCAATTTGCACGCCGCCTGCGCGCGGGTCACTATTGTAGATACGCACAGTGCCCTGCTCGGGGCCGCTGCCTACCACGCTGAAGTTTGCATCGCGGGTAGCACCGCCCAGGGGCACCGCCTCCACTGCGCCATGTTCGTTAGCCAAACGATCTTCAACCCGGTGGATGCTGACACTATTGGCCTTGTGGGTAGAGACCGAAAAGTTGAGATCACCGTGGGAGGACTCATTGCCCGCGGCATCAACCAACAGTGCAGTGACGGTATAATCGCGGTTACTGGCAAATACATCGATGTGCTCGCGCCACTGCCCGGTCGCCTGATCGACTTCAACCCCAATGCGATTGGGGTTGCCGCCATTATTGTCCTGCACACTTAAGACAAGCTTGGAGCCATTGGCCAACTCATCCAAATTGATCGCGCCGGTGAATAAAATTACGCTGTCATCAATAGTGCTGCCATCGACAATAGCGGCCGCATTATTTTGCCCAGCACTGCCTTGCCAGACATCGTCAATACCGGCAAAGGAAACTACAGAATCACCAGCGTTAGTCATTATTTGCCCACCATTCTGGGGGCTTGAATCACCAATGACCGCGTTGATGGGCTGGGGCTCAACACCCTCCGCGATAGTCTCAACTTCGGGCCCCTCTTCGGGCATGGAAATTACAGCAATTTCTTCCGAACCAGTATCTGAACTAACCGGTTCTAAGGTAACACTGCCGCCAACTTCGGTGCTTACACCTTCGGCGACCTCGGCAGTGACGTTAGCATTAACATTGGTGGTTACACCGTCATCTGGCTCAACCGTAACATCGCCGCCACCACTAACCGTAACGCCCTCGGCCACCTCAGCGGTGACATTGCCATTTACATTGGTGGTGACGCCACCGTCTGGGTCAACCGTGACATCGCCGCCACCGCTAACCGTAACGCCCTCGGCCACCTCAGCGGTGACATTGCCGTTAACATTGGTGGTGACGCCACCATCGGGATCGACGGTAACGCCGCCGTTAATTTCGGTAGTTACCCCAGGGGCTATTTCAGCATTGACACCACCATTGATCTCGGTGGTAACGCCACCGTCTGGGTCTACCGTTACCGCGCCACCCACATTAGTGGTAACCCCTTCGGCAACTTCAACTTCCACATTGGCGTTTGCATTTGTGGTAACACCACCATCTGGATCGACAGCGACACCGCCACCGATAACGGTGGTAACACCATCGCCTTCTAGGGTGGTTTCACCGCTCACTTCGGTGCCGATACCAGCGCCGGGAACTAAAAAAGAGGTCGCACTAATATCGCCCCCTTGGTTGCCGGTATCGCTATTTGCAGCGCCACCATTATTTGGAAAAAAAACCATAGCTTTCGTCTCCACGAATCATTTAAAGAGTTTAGTTACCTTAATTATTCGATCGCTTTCCAACGAGCCCGGTATTATTTGCTCTGTATCTACAACACCACTTCCCTGTCACTGTAGCTGGTACTCCAACACCCACGGCATCCGCTATAAATCTATGGGGCCCCATCATTTCTACAGAATTTTAGTTACCTCCCTTTATTTACTGCGGTTTAGATAAACACTCACTCCTTGAGCCAAAATTACTAAAAAGAAATTTACGACAAAAAAAAGCCCCGTTTTACCGGGGCCTTGTGTGCATTAGCGATTAACTGTGGTCGTCGACTAGGCAGACCATTTCGAGCTTGAGCTGCTCGACCTCGGCCATGGCCGCATCCACCTGGGCCACATCCACTGCGGCGTTGCCATCACTGCTGAGCAATTCGACTGAACCGCCCTCTGGTAGCGGCAGCTCGGCGTCGTTCTCGGCGGCCAGGTCGAGTATATCGCTGGCATCCAGCTCACCCGCTTCGGCTCCTGGCTCATAGGCAAACCAGACATCATCAGCACTTAAACTGCTGCCATCACTGCGCTCGTAGCTGGATTGCAGGCCAATAATATTGCCATTGTCCTGCTCATCCGAAACTTCTGCAGTGAGGCTAATGCTGGTCACATCGGCCTGCTCCATGGTCAGCAACTCGCCCTCTTGTACGCGGCCATCGCTATTGCCATCGCGCCACACTTGCAGCTCGCCGAACTGCTCGTCATCGGCATCGACAACACCGTCTCGGTTAGAGTCAAGCTCAGCCAGGGCGGCAAAGCCATCCTCGGCGGTGCCGCCATCGGCGCTACGAGTAGCCGCACCGAACAGCTCAGAGCCGTCATCAATCTGACCATCGCCGTCGATATCGCGCACCAGTAGGCCATCGTCAGCGCCAACCCAAGCTGTGCGATCAAGCTTGCCATCCGCATCGATATCAAAGTCGACACCACTCTGCAGAGAGAGCGTCTCCGTACCATCGCCGTCCAGATCCAGCACCAGCGGTGTAATCAAGTTATCGGGGTTAACGCCGGCAACGGCCAGGTCATTTACTTCGACCGGATCGGCCCCGTCGTTGTAATTGACCACAACGCTGTAGCTCGCACTGTCCTCGGCCTCGTAGGCCAACTCGACCGCCAGCTCGCCACCACTGCTTAAGGTAAACGCTTCAGAGGCGACCACTTCGCCGGCGGCGTTTTGAATTTCCACCGTGCCAGTTTGCTGACTCTCTTGCTCAGCCACAGCCATCGCCAGCGTGGTAGTAAGCACATAGGTCTGAGCGGCCAAGGCATTAAAGCCCTGATTATCGTCCAGCAGATTATCAGACTTGCCATAGACAGGCGCCTTCACATCGACAGTTAGCGCCTGCTCATGGCTGCTGCCATCAGACAACTGCACCAGCACCATCAACTCATGACTGCCTTCGTCTTCGGCCACCGCTTCACGGCTTAGGGTTACCATGCCGGTATCAGCATCGATGCTAAACAGCTCATTGCTGTCCGCACTTAAGCTGTAGTTGGCGCTAACACCTTCTTCCATACCGGTGGCTTCGATATCAACACCGGTGCGCTCCCCAGCCTCGGCGCCGATATAGACAGAGTTCTCGTTTTCGTCCGAATCGGCCAGGGAGACATCGACTACATCGGGGGCTTGCTTTTCGGCAGCTTGCTTGGTGCCAGCACCCTGTTGCTCGGCGGCTTGCTCTGTATTGGCATCACCAGCTGTGGGGGTGACGCCGAAGTCGAAGGCAGCATTAAGCTTAAAGCTAACAGGCTCGCTGCGCTCGCTCTCTTCATTACTGCCTTGTGCGGTTGTGGTGAACCTCAGGCTGTAGTTAACATCAACCCCAATCTCACCGTCCAGGCGGACATTGTTCATTTCCCAACTTCCACTGGCATCGGCAGTCGCCTCGCCCAACAGGCCCTCTGCACCGGTATCATCATTGGTGTAGTAAACCTTAACCGTAACATTGGGCGCCACCTTGCCGCTTAAAATTGGGCTCGGATCATCAGTGGTGCCCCCAGTGCCTATCACGCCAACTAAATCGCCAAGATTGTCAGTCACCACGAGAGTATTAGTCTCTGCGGGCAGCTCCACCGTAAAATCAAGCGATGGGCTGTGGCCACTTTCTTCATTGCCGGCCAAATCTGTTTGCGTAATCGTAATACTGTAATCTACAGCAACCCCGGGCTGAGATTCAGGCAGTGATGCGGTGTAGCGCCACTGGCCCAGGCGATCGGCCTCTGTCGAACCCAGCAGTATCTGCTCACCGGTATTTTGATCCGTGTAATAAACATTGACTGTCGCTCTGGGCTCAACATCTCCACTAAACGTCGGTGTCAGATCCGAAATCGTTGAGCCGGCAATGATCTGCAGCTCACCATCATCTACTGTACTGGTGCCAACAAAGGTGGTGGGTGCTTCCGCAGCGGTAGTATCCAAGATGATTTGGAACGGCCCTGTCATATCGTATTCTTTACCATCAGCAGAGATCGCGTCAGCCCAGATTTGATAGGTTCCATCCTCTATGCCTGAGTCTTCTGGCATGGTGTAAGACCAGACGCCATTGGATTCAACAGTGCCGATAATATCCAGTTTTGATGGACGATAATTGCCGTTTTCATCTTGCACCAACTCAGAACCTTCGGCGGCGACATACAAACGAACTCTAGCGTCTTCTGGCCCCGAACCAACGATCGTAAAGGTCTTGTCATTGGTTACACTTTCAGGCGCTGCCTCAAACGAGGGCTCCTCGCCGAGTGGAGCTTGAAAGTTTTTAACAAGTTCGATACCGCCACCGGGATTGCGGTAATTATCCTCTACGCGATGCACACTAACATCGTCAGCTTTAGAGGTATCCACCTTAAACCCTAAGTCTTTTGGTGCCGACTCGTTGCCAGCCAGATCAACAACCGTAGCGCTAACCGTATAGGTTCTATTGGTTGCAAAGTCGGCGATATAGTGGCTCCACTCGCCTGTATTGGGGTCGACATCAACCGGGCCATACGGGGTCTTCTCCGCAGTGCCTTCATACTCCAAGTAGAGCATTACTTGAGAGCCTTTAGCCGCCTCTTCTAGATTGACTGTACCTGCAAACAAAATAACCGAGTCATCAATGGTGCTACCATCGACAATTTCTTCGACCTCTTCCTGGATAGGATCGCGCACCGACAGCACATCGTCGTAACCCACAAACGTGAGCAGTGCATCTGGCACCGCCGTATCCACATTCAAGTTAAATTCGTTACTTAGAGGGGTCTCGCTGCCGTCATTTCTAACTCTGGTTGCCGTAAAGACATAATCGCCATCGGCCAGAGCATTCGTCAGCTGAATGCTCCAAACGCCGTTTTGATCGGCCACCACATCACCAATGGCAACGCCGTCCTGGTAAACCCTAACCGTACCACCCGCATTACCTTGGGTACCGTGTACAGAGGGCAAGGTATCATTGGTACTGCCACCATCGCCGACTTGCCCAGTAACGGGGTCAACATCATCGCGAACAAAGGTAATTAAGGGTTTATCGTCTGCATTCAGGTCAACTTCTACGTTATAGGGACCAACCACCGAACTAACCGCACCGGTAGAAGGCCTTGTGGACTGAGCGTAGAAATCATGCTCCCCTTCAGCCAAATCCCCAGTCGGGGTCAACTGCCAAGTGCCATCTGCAGCCACTACTGCAGTACCGAGCAGAGTACCGCCATTCGCTGGGTTTCCATCCCAAACCGATATGACATTGCCTACGCCACGCGGGTTGCCATCATTGTCCACTCCGCCACCGGTTCCTTCAATGGTGGGCTTAGTATCATCAATAATCCCCCCGTTTGGAACAATCAAATTAATGGTGGGCAGCTCATCATCGATTACATTGTCGATGGTTGGATCGTAGGGAACGCCATTTACTAAGGTAAATGTTAACTCGTCGCTACGCTCAGAGACATTACCGGCAACATCAATTAGGCGTGCAGATGCTGTGTAGGTTCCATCGACCAAAGCGGGTGTAATATTTTCAATCTCCCAGCTACCATTAGCGTTAATGGTTGTTCTACCGCCCCAGACTTCAATGACCTCACCATTCTGATTGGTCGTTTCCAAAGTCACCAGGACTTCTGCCCCTGGCTTGGCTTCAGCGGGATCGACATCGCCCTTAAAGGTGGGGCGGTCATCATCGATCGTACTATTGTCGATAATAATACCAGTAACTGGGCCCACATCGTCATAGCCTTCAAAGTTATCGGGGGCATCGGGCGCAGTAAGATCTACGTTTACGGTAAAATCATCCGTCACTGTGTTGCCAGCAACATCCGTCAATGATGCCCTAAAGGTAACCTCGCCTTCTGTCAGCTTGTTATCATCCGTCAACTGTAGACTCCACTCTCCCCGCGGATTAACAACAGCCGTTCCAATTTCAGTTGTCGCCCCTGTATCCGGGTCGACAACACTGATAGTAACCACTCGGTTTTCCGGGGGAACGGTCCTGGAAATATTACTGGTTCCGTGGATAAGTGGCTTATCATCATTGGTAATGCCACCATCAAGGATATATTCCAGCACGGGGTCATTGGGCGCCTGGACATCATCAACCAAATGAACGATATCGATATTAATAGCTCCAGTATCGACGGTAAAACTCAGCTCATCACTGATGGGGCCTGGCCCATTACCCGCTTCGTCGATTAAGCGAATCTGGAAATTGTGCTCGCCGTCACGCAGGGTATCGGGGAAGTACTCCCAGTTACCGTCAGCATCGACATCGACGGTTGCCACCGCTTCACCATCGATAATGACAACCACCTTACCATTTGGCTCGTTGACCTTACCGTACAAACGCGGATCCGCATCATCGGTAATCTCACCTTCACTGATCTCACCGGTCACTGCACCCACATCATCATCGGCTCGCAAAGTACCGTTTAATAGATCGGGCTTATCTGGCCCAGTCGCATCGATTTCAATCTCGTAGAGATTACTCAACGCACTTTCCATTCCGGTGATGGAGGTGGCGGTGGCGTAAAAATCGTAGTCGCCATCGGCTAGCGGATTCCCCGGGGTGAATGACCAACTGCCATCGGCAGCGACTGTGGTCTCGCCGAGCTTAACACCGCCATTGGCTGGGTCGCCGCTGTAGACGGTCAATGCCGTACCGGCAACAGCCGTACCTTCAATGGTTGGGGTGTTATCGTTGGTCAGGCCGCCGTTGGGGATATCCTCATCGGCACCGCCCGCTTCGAAGGGTACATCGTCGACCACATTGGTAATTACCGGTGCGGCTGGGGTACTGGCATCCAAGGTGAATGTCAGTGGGTCACCGGCCGGCGACTGGTTGCCAGCGGCATCGACCACGATGGCATTAGCCGTGTAGGTACCGTCACCCAACTCGGGGCTAACATCGATAGACCAGGTGGCTGGGTCACCGGCATTGGCGCCGGCAACCAGGGACACATCAGCACTGAACACTTCGTTGTTATTGTTGTCGACCAGGCTAACCCGGACGATCGAACCAACAGTTTGTTCACTGCCTACTACGGTGCCGCGCAAGGTGGGCTGGGTATCATCGATGGTGCTGTTATTAACGATCACACCCGTCACAGGGCCGACATCGTCGAAGCCTTCAAAGGTCAGCACCTGATCCGGCGCCACGGTATCGATGGTAAAGGTTAAGCCATCGGTGGGGGGCGAGATATTACCGGCCGCATCGATTACCTCGGCCACCGCCGTGTAGGTGTCGTCCGCCAGGGCTGGCTCGATATCGGGCAGCGCCCAG
>JAOXRV010000058.1 GCA_025800435.1 Cellvibrionaceae bacterium
GGTTGGCAATACGGCCGGCTGTGGCAGCGGCTACCGCCTCGGCGCCGTCCTGGGGCATGGCATCCGCCGAAGCGCTGCTGCGCACCCAGTCGGTGTGCAAGCTGGCGTGGCCTTCAATATCCGAGGTCAGCGGCGCATCCAGGGGAATATGGTGTACGGCGTGCTCGCCGATAATATTGACGATGGGGGTATGGGCACGTTTGGCATTGTGCAAATTGGCCATGCCATTGGAGTAGCCCGAGCCCAGGTGCAGCAAGGTGGCGGCGGGTTTATCGGCCATGCGGCCGTAGCCATCGGCGGCGCCGGTGACCACCCCCTCAAATAGGCCCAACACAGGGCGCATACCGGGAATTTTGTCGATCGCAGCCACCAGCTGCATCTCCGAGGTACCGGGGTTGGCAAAACAGATCTCGACGCCGGCGTCGATCAGGGTTTTTAATAGGGCTTCAGCACCGTTCATTGACATAGCCGTCTCCAGAAGCGTTATTGTTATCGGTCGTCATTTAAGCAGATTAGGGTTTTATAAAGGCCTAGTTTAGAATAGCGCCTTTAAACACACTGTCAGTTAGGCGACAAGTGTCGCAGCCATACTATGCAGCAAGCCCCCACCACTCTCAACGGCGAAAGCAGCCTCAACTGGATTGCCCAACTGCCCCCGGCGGTCGAGGCCGAAGTGCGCGCGGCCATGAAACTCAAGGTCTTTCCCGCCGGTGAGGCTATCTACCGCTACCAAGAGGAGGCCGACGCCACCTACCAGGTGCAAAGTGGCAGTGTGCAAACCAGTAACGTTACCGCCGAAGGCAAAGAGATACTGCTGCATATCATGCAAATCGGCGAGTGCTTTGGCGAGATCGGGTTAATTGAGGGCTCGCGCCGAGCCCACACGGCGGCCGCGCGTGAAGACACGGAGCTGGCGGTGCTGAGCAAGGCCGATTTTAACGCGCTGCGCCGGCGCCACTGGGAGATCAACGAAGCCCTGTTAAAAATGCAGTGCACCCGTCTGCGCATGGTGTTTATGTTTATCGAAGACAGCGCCCTGCGCCCCCTGCGCCAACGCTTGGCCCGGCGGCTGGTGTTAATGGCCACCATGATGGGCAGCAAGCAAGGCGAGCAGATCATCATTAAGCTGGCCCTGTCCCAAGAGGAGCTGGGCAAGATGCTGGGCGCCTCGCGCCAGTCGGTCAATAAAGAATTGAGTTATCTTGAAAAACACAATATCGTCGCCAAAACCCGAGATGGCATTGCCATTGTCGACCCGGCCGCGCTCAATGCCCTCACCTAAGATTGATATCACCGAAGATTTAGTCACACCCAAGTAATAGCGAAGTAACCATGTCAGAAAAATTCCTTATCGAACAGCAACTCGACAGTTGCCGCTTTATTATCCCCGGCACCGAAGCGGTATTGGAATACCAGCTCGACAGCAAGGGCGACAGCGTCGACTTTAGCCGCACCTATGTGCCCGATGCCATGCGTGGTAGCGGCGCCGCCCAGGCCTTAGTTGGCGCCGGTTTGCGCTGGGCCAGGGGCCAAGAATTAAAAATCGAAGCCAGCTGCTGGTACGTCGAGAAGTTTCTCGGCAAACCGTGAAAAACTACGACGCCATTATTATCGGCGCCGGTGCCGCCGGCCTGATGTGCGCCTGGCAGGCGGCGGCCAGGGGCCTATCGGTACTGTTGCTGGAGCGGGCCAGGCGCCCCGGGCGCAAGATTCTGATGTCGGGTGGCGGCCGCTGCAACTTCACCAATATGGCGGTGGGGGCCGAGAACTACCTATCCGAGAACCCGCACTTTGTAAAATCCGCCCTCAAGCAGTACAGCCAGTGGGATTTTATCGGCGCGGTGATCGAGCACGGTGTGCCCTACCACGAGCGCGACCACGGCCAGTTGTTTTGCGACGACTCCGCCGCCGATATCGTGCAGCTATTGCTGCGCGAGTGCGAGCAGGCCGGAGCCGAACTGCGCTGCCGCTGTGACATAAAAGCGGTCAGCCACAATGGCCGGTTTGCGCTCGATACCAATCTGGGCCAGTTCCAAAGCCCGCAACTGGTGGTCGCCACTGGCGGCCTCACTGTGCCCAGTATGGGCGGCGGCGAACTGGGCTACCAGCTGGCCAGTCAGTTTGGGCTAAGACTGGAACCGACCCGCGCCGGCCTGGTGCCCTTTACCTTTACCGACCAGCTGGGTCAGCTGTTCGCACGCCTGGCGGGCCTTGCCGTACCCGCCAGTATTCGCGCTGGCAAAGCCGAGTTTACCGAAGCCCTGTTATTTACCCACCGGGGCCTGAGCGGTCCCGTTTGCTTACAGGCCTCCAATTACTGGCAACCAGGACAGGCGATAAGTATCGACCTCTTGCCTGGCGAAGACGCCCCCAGCCTGCTGCGCCAGTGGCAGCAGCAACAGGGCAAGAGCAAACTCGCAAGCCAGCTGGCCAAGTTACTGCCAAAATCCCTGGTGCAAGAGCTAGAGGCCCTGTGGTGGCCACGGCTTGCCGATACCCCCCTGGCCCAATGGCCGGGCAAGCAGCTGGATGAAATTGCCAGGCAGTTGGGCCAGTGGCAAATAAAGCCCTCGGGCACCGAGGGCTATCGCACCGCCGAAGTTACCCTCGGTGGCGTCAGCTGCGCTCAGCTGTCATCCAAAACCCTAGAAGCCAAAACCCAGCCCGGCTTGCACTTTATTGGCGAGGTGGTGGATGTGGCCGGCCAACTCGGCGGCTTTAATTTTCAGTGGGCCTGGAGCTCTGCCTACGCCTGCGCCCAGGCCCTAAAGCCTTCTTAGTTGCAGGGCCTTTTGCGCTTTATCCGCCTAAAATAACGCCCTATCGACAGCCTTTACCCCACCCCTACCAAGCCAAACGTTTCTTTACCCTGCTTTGACCTACTTTAGGTCGACATTCGTATACTAAGCATCGTCTAAGGTATTACAGCAAAGGCAACAGCCAATGCTTATTTATTTGAGGTTATTTTTTTAACGCCGCGATTTGCGGCGTTTGAATTCCACTTTTAGGAGTCACACAGATGCTTATTAACACCATTGTTTTTGCTATTACGTTTTCCATCCTAGGTTTAATCGCCAAAGACGATTTGGCCCACGCTTTCGACAATTAGTTTTCTCCCCTGCACGTTACGTGCATACTCTGCGACGCTTAAGCCCCTGACGGGGCTTTTTTTGTGCCTGCCACTGAGTTCCCCCTCCACAATTTAATAGCACTTTAGTATTAATCCATAGGCCGCTTTTGGTTAGTTATTCTGAATTAGATGCAGAAGAGTTTACGTAATGCAATCGGATAACTACATTTACAAAACGAAGGTGCACTAAACAGGGTTTAGAGGCATTCCAGTTTCAGTTTTTTGCATTACAGATCTCGCACCAAGCAAGCGATTGCAAGCGATTGAAGTAATCCCGCACTTAGAGATTGTCGCTTTGCACAGAGCACACCAGCCAACACAAAACCAGTGCCCCACTGCCCACGCTCGCATCGTTGCCACCCTGGTGTTACTAGTACTTTCTTCCATTGCGAGCCGACAGCTCTTGGCGGAAACCATCTACTGGCCAAACAATAATCACCAGGGACTGACAGAGCAGCTAGATTACCTAGTGGACGACCGCGGCGAAATGACGCTACAACAGGCCATCGTCAGCAAACAGTGGCAAGCGGCACCAATGCCTAGCTTTGCTAAAAATAGTGGCGCCATCTGGGTGCGCTTTCGCCTGCAAGAGCGGGCAAACCGTGACCACATTATCTTTGTTGCAAACCGCAACATACTGTTTGACCATATTCAATTGTTTAAGGGCAGCAGTGTTTCCCAGCTAAAAGAGTTTGCTCATTTCGGCGACCAGGACCCCAACGGCCATACCCATGCTGAGTTTCAGCTAAAGGCCAATAGCGCGCAGACTGTTTTCATTCGCCTCCAGCACAGCGGCATACGCAACTTCCCCATTGCTCTCCAGTCCTCCTATAGCTGGCGCCGATACCAACACAGCCACAGCGTGATCGTGGGTGGCTACTATGGCGCAGCGGTGTTGTTAATTCTGGTGTATTTAGTTGCGGTACGACGACATTTGGGCCCGACCCAAGTCCTTTATTTTTTAGCGGCCACTTCCTCCATACCCATCCTGCTTCATATCGATGGCTACCTGCACCAGTGGTTTCCCAGCTCAACTTGGATACGAGACCATAATGTCGAATTGTTTATATACTTCCACATTGGCTTTTGGGGGCTATTCGCAAGGAATCACAACCGTCGAAGGATCAATAAGAGTGTCGCTGATAAAGCCAATAACGTGGCATTCAGCACCTTGGTGGTAACCGGCCTGGGCACCGGCCTCTATACACTGACGGGATTTTTTGCCGACAACAGCACAGTTGATCGAATCTACCCCCTGAGCTTAGCCGTTATAATTTTATGCTTCACAATATTCAACAGCTTTTGCATCGCCAAAAATTCTCGCCTGTTTATAATTTTCGGCAGCCTGTTTAGTTTAGCCAGCTGCCTAATAGTCGTTAAAGCGGATATCTTTGGCACCTATCGCACTGACTTTAGTGTATTTATATTGCGCCTAGCATTCTTGGGCCAGCTCTGCCTCGCCATTTACGCCCTAGTCTACGGCACCTTGCAAAAAGGCTATTCAGCCATTAAAAAGCAGCGCGAAGCAGAGTTAATTAACTCTCGGGATATAGAGACCAACCAGCTGATCCATTCCATGAGTGCCAATCTGCGCACCCCCTTAAGCAGCATCACCGGCATGGTGGATTTAATTCGCAATAACCACCTAGACAGTACCCAGCGCCACTGCATCGATATTATCGAGCGCTCCAGTGCTGACATCACCCGCATTATCGACGACATGGAAGACTATAACAGCGATGGGCTCAACCACAGCAGTTGGCAGGAGTACCACTTTAATATCGAAGATTGTATTATTGACAGCGCGCACTTATTTATCCAGCAGGCGACAAAGAAAAATCTGGAGCTTGTGCACACCCCCAAAACGGATTTGCCTCAACAGTTGATTGGCGATCAGGTTAAAATTCGAAAAGTTATCTCGCGTCTGCTATCCAATGCAGTCAACAACAGCCGCAATAATAATATCGTGATTGAGACTACCCTGGGCCAGGCCAGCAGCAACAAGGTCAATATCGTGCTGTGGGTCTGCAATCGTATCAACCAGGATAATTTAGAAGCGGGCCTGGCACTGCAAGAGTTTTTTGAAAACAAAAACTCACAAAACAGCGTTAGCAGCCTGGAGATTTCTCGACGGCTATTGAAAAACATGGGCGGCAAACTGCTGCACCAACAGCTGCAAGATGAAATCAAGGTGGGTTTCAGCCTACCCCTTGAACTTGCCCCCAACCCAGTCAAGATAGATAATCGCTCACTGATAGACCAACACTGCTTGGTGATTGCCCCCAAAACCCTGCACTATGAAACCCTGGTTAACAAACTCTACGGCTGGCGTATCAGGGTTACCCATATCAGCTCGATTGATTTAATTGATAAAAATTATTTGGAAAGTCACAACTTCGACTGCTGTATTATCGATATGGATGACCCCGCCATTGTTGGCTTTATCAATGTGCACTTTTTGCGTGAGCTACACAGCTTAATGCCACCGGCCGTGTTTATATCGCACACCATGCGCAAGCCGGACATGAGCCAGGAGAACTATCGCTGGCAAATTCGCAGCCTAGCCAAGCCCATTCATTATGGCAAGTTAAAAGTACTGCTGAAAAAACTGGTACTGCTCAAGTCCAATACCGAGGGCGACTACATCAGCCTCAGCAGCCAAGCGCCACCGGGCAGCAGCCTTAACAAGCCTTTGCCCGAGGATATCCTACAGCAGTACAAACAACAAAATGCACTGCTGGTCGAAGATAATATCGTCAACCGTCAGGTGGTGCACAGCCTGCTCAACCGGCTCGGCATTAGCAACACCATTGTTAGCAACGGGATTGAGGCCACCGCTTTGCTGTGCGAAGTTGGGCGTCAGTACACTCTGGTGCTAATGGATTGTGAAATGCCTGAAATGGACGGTTATGAAGCCACCCGTTTAATTCGCCAATACGAGAAACGCAATAAGCTAGCAGCCATTCCAATTATTGCGGTGACCAGTCACAGCTCGCGGATACATCAAGAGCGGGCCATGGAGGCCGGTATGAGTGCATTTATTCGCAAGCCTGTCAGCCTCGATGTATTGCGAAGAGAGCTGGATAAATGCCTCTCGTTAACCATCAATAATGTGGTGCAAATTAACCGCTAAACCTCCGCCCTGTGCGGCCGCGGCCACTGCCCCCAAAGCAATAGGCTACTGGCCGTGCACATACTCGCCAGCGCCACCCACCAGAGCAGCGAAGACAATACACCGCCCAGCCACAGCAGGCATGTCCAACTGAGTAGCAGGCGCAGCAGCTCCCAGTGCAGCTGGCCATTATTGAGGGCGGAGCCAACACTGAGCAGGGGCAAGCTTACCAACACCCAGGTAAAGCCCAGCTCAGCCGCACTTAGCTCAAGTGCATTGGCGGTTAGGATTTGCGCCGCCAATACCGCCACCACAAATTGTAATACGCAGTACCACTGCTGCCACAGAGGCAGCTGGGGATCATACTTAGTAAAGGATTCCAGCGGATATTTGTTAATCGGGTAGCGCTGCTCGACATCGGCCGGGCGCCACCCTGTGGGCATAAACCAGATGCGCAATTTATCCGCCCAGCGCTCAGCGTGCCAGGCATCTTTGCTCATCTGCCACCAAACCTGAAAATTCGCGGTAAAAGGGTTAAAACTGTGCAGTGGTCGCCTTACCCCATAGATGGGTGGCTGCTCGGCCAGCTCTTGCTGATAAGTGTTAAACCATTTATCCCAGATTATAAAAACGCCGCCGTGGTTTTTATCGATGTACTCAGGATTTTGGGCATGGTGAACTCGATGGTGGGAAGGGGTCACCATAATCGCCTCAAACCAGCTGGGCATTTTATCCAAGTGACGGGTATGCACCCAGAACTGGTACACCAGGTTCCAGGCACCGCAGGCAATTACCATCTGCCAGGGCATACCCAACAGCAACAGTGGAATAGAAAAGACCCAGGTTAAAATATGGGTGCTGGGCTGGCGCAGGGCGGTACTGAGGTTGTACTCCTCGCTCTGGTGGTGCACCACATGGCCGGCCCACAAAAAATTAACTTCGTGGCTGTAGCGGTGCTTCCAATAATAGATGAAATCGTAGGCGATAAAACCCACTGCCCAGGCCAGGTAGGAGTCCATTGACCACAGCGGCAAGCCCAAACCGTTGAGCCCAGCCAGCGCCCAGATACCCAGGCCAAATATCACCAACTGGGTCGATTGGCTCAGCACGCCGGTGGCGAGGCTGCCGATGGTATCGTTAATACGGTAATAGCCACTGTCCTTGCGCCAGTCGTAGTAGACCTCAAGCAGCAATAAGATGACAAAAGCCGGGGTAATAAAGGTTAGAATCGCATTAGGCATGTATACAACCAAAGTTAGTCATTATTATCCTTAATAACTAACTATACACCCAAATGGTTTGGTATTTGTAGCCTAGCGTTGCGCTTGTTTGCGCCTGCGCAAGTCACCAATAACAGTTTGCAGGGCGCGGTCGAATAGCTGGCCATCGTTGAGTACTTGCAGCTCACCGGCTTTTAAGTGCTGGGCCAGGGCGTCGATATTCAGCTCCAATAGCTTTTTACCCTGGCGATCGACAAAAATATACTGGCCCAAAGCCGGTAGAATGGCGGCCAAGCGGCAGCGGTCGCGCTGCTCGCCCCGGCAGTATAGCAGCCAGGCCCCCTGATTTAGGCGCCGGGCCTGACGCATAGCCGGGTCACTGGCACTTAAACGGGGTGCGGCTTTTAGGTCGGCTTCTGCTTCGGTCTTGGGCGGCTCTTGTGGCACAGGCTCAGATTTGCCCGCGGGGCAGGCGGCATCGAGATCCAGCGCCACTTCCCGGCGCAGGGGCTGCAGCCGCACATGGGCGTGCAGCCCATCAAACCACTGCTGGCAGTGGAAACTGTCCAGCCCCACCTCATCCAGATCCCTCTGCATTCGCGCCAATAGCGCGGCTAAATTCTCCTTATTATCGGCCCGCTCCGGGTGGCCCAGCAGCTGCGCCAATTTGTGGGCCAGGTGCAACTTTTGTTGCCACTGGGGCGAGCCCTCACCTTCTTTTAACAAGGTAATTTGCAGTACCCGGCTCCAGCCCTGCTCTAAAAATGTGATGGCCGCAGTGGGCAGTTGTGGGGCCAGTTTATTTAAAGCGGCCTTTGTGGCAGCTTTGGCCTGTTGGGCCAGGGCCTGCCCCCGGGCCTGGTCAACGGTGCGCTGGGTCACCAGCTCGGCGCGACGCTGCTCGCGCTTTAGGAATTTACTCAGCTGTTGGTGCAGCTCGGTAAACAGGCTGACATCGCGGTCGAACTCGCTTTGAATGCGCTCCACAATCAACTGTAACTGGTTTAATAAAGCGTCGCGGCTACCCGGCTTTTCTTCCCAACCCAGAGCGCAGCGGGCCATTTCATTGAGCAGCTGCCGGGCCGGGTGGCTGCCCGCCTGTAAAAACGACGCATCCACCAGCGCCACCTTGATCAGCGGAATTTGCATACGCGACAACAGCGCGCGCATGGGTGCGGCCAAATTGGGGTCTTCCCAAATATATTCAAACAGCAGATGCACCAGATTGATGATATTGCGATCCAACTGCGACACCTGACCACTGCTGTTTAATAGTTGCTTGAGCTGGGCAGCACTGGCGGCCCGCTCCGGCGCCTCGGTAATGGGCCCGGCTTCAACTTGCGCCTGCTGCACCCTGGCCAGTAACTGGCCCAATTGGCTGCGGCTTAATTGCACCCTATCCGCCGCCGGCGCTTCGGCGGCACTGGGCAGCAAGCCCTGCTCCTCCCCAAGCAACTCGTGTAATTCGCCCAGGGCCTGGCCCTGCACCTGAGTGTCGGCGCGCAACTGGGGCTGGCGGCGGTTAAAGCTGGCGCGCCGCTCGCGGCTTATCTGGCGCTGCAAATCGGCCATAACACCCTGCTGGGCGAGCTTTTGGTTAATTACAGTGTAAGCACTTGCCAACTGCGCAAGCACCGTGCGCTCATACAGTTTGAGCAGCAGCAGCTGCACTGGCAGGGGAAACTCCAGAGCTTCAAGCTGAGCGACAAAGAACTCGCACTGGCTCTGCGGATGGCTCGGCAGGCGCTGATTATCGTCGCTGCCACGGCGCTCCAGCAGGAAATAACAACGCCGCCACAGGTGATCGATATTATTACGGTGGCCGCTAAGCTGCTTGCTGACCATGGTTTTAATGGCCACTTGGCGCTCCAGCGTATCCTCAGAGACCAGCTCCACATCCTCGGCAAACAGATCCTCACCGCCGTAGACATCAACGCTGGGGGCACTGGGGCGCTGGGGGTTATTGAGGCGGATAAAGTCTTCGCGCAGCTCGGCAAACACTGCCTGGCAAAGCTGGCTGCGGGCCAGGCGCAGACTGCGCATGGCTTCAAAATAGACGCTTTGGTCGACATTGCTGCCGGCGCCGTCGGCGCGCTCAAACAGGGCGTCGTCGGCATTGTCAAAGAACTGGCCGAGGCCCTGTTGCAGGGCGCGGGACAGCAGCAGGTGCACCGCTTGCAGTGCCCTGGGCAGGGTCTCAACTGGCTTATGCGCCAGAGTCTGCTTTACAGCAGCTCGGGCCGGGGCCTTGAGCGGCACTACATTGTCTTTGCCATTTGCCATACCAGTTCCCAGATAAGCGGGACAAACTCAGTCTTAAGTGTTAGTTTTCTCTCTAAATAATAGCTGTATTTTTTAGCGTTAGGGCATAAAAACAACGTAGTTTTAGATCATTTGTTCATAGTGTGACCCCGTGCCAAGCTGAGCGGGCATAACGCATAGGTTATACTTGACCGCCATCACAAGCTGGAATTAACCACCATGGAAAACACCGAACGCGGCGGCCGCCTTATGCTCTATATCGCCTGGATAGGGGTGCTGGCGCTGCTGACTTGGGCCTTTGGCGGCTGGGAGCAACAGCGCCGCGAGGCCTATAGCGGCAATGCCAACCCCGACCCCAGCAGTACAGTAGAAGGCGGCGTTATCACCGTGCGCCTGGCCAGTAACGGCCAGGGCCACTACCTCAGCGGCGGCCGTATCAATGGCAAGCCGGTAACCCTATTGCTCGACACCGGCGCCACCAATGTTTCGGTACCCCAGCACCTGGCTGCCAAGTTGGGCATGCGCAAAGGCCCCAGCGGTATTGCACACACCGCCAACGGTCAGGTGAAAATCTATTTAAGCCGCATCGAGCGGCTGCAACTTGGCGATATCGTGCTCGAAGATGTGCGTGCCAGTATCAATACCGGCATGGAAGGCGATGAAATTTTGCTGGGCATGAGCGCACTGGGCCAACTGGAATTTAGCCAGCGCGACGATGAGTTAATTTTGCGCCAATACGCTCGGCCTTAGTGTTTGTTACAATGGCGGTTTGGCCGATAGCCCGGCCCACACTGTTATCGAGCACGGATCAAATTATGAGCAACAGCCAACTGGCCGAAGAAATTCGCCGCAGTGTCCGCACCGCACTGGCCGAAGACGTCGGCAGCGGTGACATTACCGCCGCCCTTATAGCCGCCGAGCAAATGGCCAGCGCCCGCGTTATTACCCGGGAAGACTGCATCGTCTGTGGCCGCGCCTGGGTTGATGAAGTGTTCGCCCAACTCGACCCAGAGGTCGAGCTGCTGTGGCAAGTGGCCGATGGCGATCGGGTTAGCGCCGATACCGAGCTGTACCAACTGCGCGGCCGCGCCCGCAGCCTGCTCACCGGCGAGCGCGCCGCACTCAATTTTTTACAATTGTTTTCCGGCACCGCCACCCGTGCCGCCTATTATGCCGGCCTGGTCGGCCACACCCAGGTCAAGGTCTTAGATACGCGCAAAACCATTCCCGGGCTGCGCTTTGGGCAGAAGTATGCGGTAACCCAGGGCGGCTGCCACAATCATCGCATTGGTTTGTTTGATGCCTACCTAATCAAAGAAAACCATATCGCCGCCTGCGGCGGCATCGCCCAGGCGGTGGCCCAAGCGCGTCACAATAGCCCTGGCAAAGCAGTGGAAGTTGAAGTGGAAAACTTTGCTGAGCTGCAACAGGCCCTAGCCGCCGGCTGCGATATTATTATGCTCGATAATTTTAATAATGAGCAGCTGCGCGAGGCGGTGGACCTGAACAAACAACAGCAAAACCCGGCCAAACTGGAAGCCTCGGGCAATGTCAATCAGCACACCATTGTCGGCATTGCCGAAACCGGGGTCGACTATATTTCCATCGGCGCGCTGACCAAAGATTGCAAAGCGGTGGATCTTTCCATGCGTTTGAGTATGGATAAAGACTAAACCCCTGATTTGCGCACTGGCGCCCAGGGAAAATTATGGCTAGGCCTTCGGGGATAAAACCCAGCTTGAGGGGTAGGGGGCACTTTCTCCGTTCCGAAAGCGCGCCATGGATTCACGCCGTCCAGGCGCTCAGCCTGCGGCCAAGTCTAAATTCGCTCCAAGCGAATTGATCAGGCGCTGGC
>JAOXRV010000088.1 GCA_025800435.1 Cellvibrionaceae bacterium
CTGACCCAGCTGGCCGAAAAGCTGCGCGATGAAGTGGCGCGGCTGCCCAATATTTCACTCGTTACCCTGTTTGGTGCGCGCAAAGAAGAAGTCTCGATTGAATTATCCGAGCAGGCCATGCGCCGCTACGGCTTAAGCTTTGATGAAGTGGCCCGGGTAATTCGCGCCAACTCATTAAACCTGTCTTCCGGCCAGGTGCGCACCGCCACCGGTGATATTCAGCTGCGCGCCCGCAACTTGGCCGATACCGAGCAGGATTTTAGCTCGATCATTATTCGCCAGAGCGGCGATGGCGGTGTGGTGCGCCTGTCGGATGTGGCCAGGGTTATCGATGGCTACGAGGATGAAGAAATTCTGGCCACCTTAAATGGCGAACCGGCTATTTTGGTACAGGTGCAAACCACCGATACCATGGATATTGTGGCCGCCAGTCGCTCGATGAATAAATGGCTGGAAGAGGCGCGCAAAGACCTTCCCGAGGGGGTTAAGCTGACCCTGTGGTGGGATTCTGCCGATCTCTACAATAATCGCATGGATACTATTACCTCGGCGGCTATGTCTGGTTTGGCGCTGGTATTTTTGGTGTTGATTTTGACCCTGCGCCCCAAGGTGGCACTGTGGGTAACCGCCGGTATTGGGGTGGCGTTTATCGGCACCCTGTCGGCATTGCCGGTATACGATATATCGCTCAATGTACTTTCTACCTTCGCCTTTTTATTGGTGTTGGGTATTGTGGTGGACGATGCGATTGTGGTGGGCGAGAGTATTCACCACTACGGCAGCGAACACGGCGGTGGCCCAGAAGCGGCGATTGAGGGCACCAAAGCGGTGGCCAAGCCAGTTATCTTTGCGGTGCTGACCACTATTGTCGCCTTTATGCCCTGGATGTTTTTAAGTGGTGACGATGTGCAGGTTACCCGCATGTTGTCGATTGTGATTACCGCCGCGCTGGTAATCTCCTTGGTTGAGGCATTTTTAATTTTGCCGGCCCACCTGCGCAATGTGAAGCCGCGCCACAACCTGCACGGCTTTGCTCGCTTTCAGCAAAAAATTGCCCACGGCCTGGTGAAATTTGCCCACACCCGCTATCGCGGCTGGCTGCAAAAGGCGATTGATCTGCGCGGTATTACCATCGCCATTTTTATCTCCCTGTTTATTGTCAGTGTCGGCGTGTTTACCACCGGCTGGGTTAAATTCTCTTTTAACCCGGAGATTGAGAGCGACCAGGTGATCATTAATGTCACCATGCCCTCTGGCTCGCCCTATAGCCGCGCACTGGAAATTCTCGATCAATTGCAGCGCGCCGAAAAACAGTTAGAGCATGAGGTCAATGCCCAGGCTGAAAGCGGCAAAGGCCAGCTGATTGAAAACTGGTACACCCGCTCGCGCCGGGACAGTGTAATTGCCATTGTTAAACTGGCGCCGCCCGAGGTGCGAGAGCTATCGGCCAAACAAACCGCCCAGCGCTTGAGCGAGCTGGTGG
>JAOXRV010000107.1 GCA_025800435.1 Cellvibrionaceae bacterium
AATGGTGCAGCTGTGGGATACCAAAACCATGAAGGCCCTGGCCAAATGGCAGGTGTTAAAACGCGATGCCTGGAAACCCACCAGCGCGGCGGTACAAGATGTGGCCTTTGCCCCGGCCAAGCGTACCTATTACGCAATTGCCTCTAATGGTTTTGTGCATACGCTTAAGCGTTAGAGCAACACAACCCCGTAAATGATCGACAATTTCTCTGCACGCAGCAGCTTGAATTACCTACTAGCGTAGAGCATTGTGTCGGGGCTTACTTCTAGGGGCTTGGGAGGCAGGACGCCGGACGAGAGCCCCAGGGATGGGTTCATGCGTCCCCTAGAAGTAAGCCCCGACACAAGGCTCGGATCGAAGCCGCTCTTCATCCAAACTCACCGCGGTAATTTTTTGACTCAGCTTAAAAATTCTAGGGCTCAATAATCGCAAATGGCTCGCTGCTTTTATCCAGCAGCGAGAAAAACTGCACCAATTTTATTGCGCTGCCGCTGACCTCCAGCTGATCCGAGCCGACCATGTCGGCAAGCGATGAGATACCCAACACAATATCCAAAAACAGCTCGTGGCTGATGCGAATGCTGGAATCGATGCGCTCGCCGCCCTCGGCTACTTGGTAGTGCAACACCGAATTTTCGACCCACAGCTCG
>JAOXRV010000606.1 GCA_025800435.1 Cellvibrionaceae bacterium
TGGTGATCGACTTTATCGATATGCAACCAGCGCGCAACCAGCGCGAAGTAGAAAACCGCATGCGCGAAGCCCTGGCGATGGATCGGGCGCGGGTACAGGTAGGGCGTATCTCCCGCTTTGGCCTGCTCGAAATGTCGCGCCAACGACTGCGCCCATCACTGGGTGAAACCACCTCTAAAGTGTGCCCCCGCTGTAGCGGTCAGGGCACCATTCGCGGCACCAAATCACTGGCCCTGTCGATCTTGCGCCTGGTGGAAGAGGAAGCCAAGAAAGAGCGCAGCGCCGAGATTCGCACCATTGCCCCAGTGCCGGTAGCCACCTACCTGCTGAACGAAAAACGTACCGCCATCTCCGCCATTGAGCAGCGCAACGACACCCGGGTGGTGATTGTGCCCAATGCCGATATGGTCACCCCCCACTTTGAAGTGCAGCGTTTGCGCGATGACGAAGCGGTAACCGTTGAGACCAGCTACAAGATCTCCGGCGGCATGGAGGAGGTAGCGGAAGAGACCAAAGCCCCTGAGAAGCTGCAAGCCCCGGCCAAGCCCGCGGTGCAATTTGCCGCCCCCAGCCAGCCCGCGCCTAAAGTGGAAGAGAAAAAAGAGCCCGGCTTAATCAGCAAGCTGTTCAGCGCCATTGGCGGCCTGTTTAGCAGCGAAGAAAAAGACGATAAAAAGAAAAATCAAGGCAAAGGTAAAAACCAGAAAGGTCGCAACAACAAGCAAGGTAACCGCAATAATCGTGGCCGCAATGCCCAGAACAAAGGCCGTGGTGGTAGTCGCGACAACAGCCGCGACAATAACCGCGATGGCGAGCGCGACGGCAACCGCGACAACAACCGGGGCCGCAATCGTAACCAAAACAAAGGCCGCAATCGCAACCAAGATCAGCGCAGACAGGATCAAGGGCCGGAGGAGCAAAACCGCGATAAGCGCAGCAACGACGGCGATAACAATGAGCGCGGCAACAACGAACGCAATAGCGGCGAGCGCGGCAACCGCCGCAATCGCGGACGCGGCCGCAACAATGAGCGTCGCGACGAGCGCCGGGACGAACGCCGCGAGCAACAAGCCATTGGCGAGCAGCAAGGCCAGGATAACGCCCAGCAAGGCGAAGAGCGCAACGATGGCAATAAACCAGCCAAGCGCCCCGCCAACCGTCGCGGTCGCCCACAGCAGCGCCGTCGCGGTCGCAAAGACGACAGCACCGAACAGCAACAAAGCGCTGTCAACGAGCAGGCCAGCAGTGAACAGCTTAGCAACACCGAGCAGCCGAGCAACACGGTAGAGCAAGTTGCCGCAGCGGCGACTGCCGCAGCAGCGACCGCTGCCGCCGTTGCCAGCAGTGCCGACAAGGCGCCCGAGCAAGCCCCCGCCGCGGCCCAAGACAGTAGCGACGACAACTACAACGCCGAGCTTGAGCAGCAACTGGCCGATGCTATCGACGCCAAACTGCGCGCCGATGCCGAACTCAAGGCCCAGAGCACTGAGGAAATCGCAGAGCCAGAAGCAGAAGCCACTCAAGTTGAAGAAAAGACCGAAGCCGAAGCTGCGCGCCCTGAAGTGCAGACTGAGCTGGACCTGAGCGCCAGCGCAACAGCAGCGCCCGCGCCCCAACAGGCAGAGGAAGCTAGCGTTACACAAGCGCCAAACCAGGCCGAGGCTTCAGAGCAACAAGCAGCAGTAGAAGCAGCCGAAGCAAGCCCTGTACAGGAAGAGCCTTCAGCGAAACATGAACAGCCTTCAGCGAAGCATGAACAGCCTTCAGCGAAGCATAAACAGCCTTCAGCGGAACATAAACAGCCTTCTGCACAGCCTGAAGAGCCGGTTGCGCAAGAGCAGCCTTCAACCCAGGAGCAGCCTGCAGTGCAAGAAGAGCCTTCAGCGCAAGAAGAGCCTTCAGCGCAAAAGGAACCTGCAGCGCAAGAAGAGCCTTCAGCACAAGAGCAACCCGCAACCCAGGATCAGCTCGTAGCGCAACAGGAACAGCCTGCAGCAGCCCCTGAGCCAAGCCCAACACCGGCCAGCTACAGCCGCCCCAGCAATGACCCGCGCAGCAACCCCAAGCCTGTGCAGGTCAGCGTTGAATCGGTAAGCCCCAAGGCCTACTTAGGAGAGGCTCTAAACACTGCCCTGCCCTCACCGGTCATCCACGAGCCACGAGCACTAGCCCGCCCGGCCAACGACCCCCGAGGCGCCAAGGCAGCTTCCGCCCAAACTCCGGTAACAGAAGGCTCAACTGAATAACTGAGCAACTCTTAAACAAAGGCCCGCACGCGGGCCTTTTTTGTTTAAAAATAACGGCTTAGGATCTTGTTCTACGGCCCCAACTATGTATAATTGCGGCCTTCCGGTGGGGTGGCTGAGTGGTCGAAAGCGGCGGTCTTGAAAACCGTTGAGTGTAACAGCTCCCAGGGTTCGAATCCCTGCCCCACCGCCATATACCAAAAAGCCCTAGCGCGAAAGCGCTGGGGCTTTTTTGTGTATGGCGGTGGGGCAGGTCTGTGAGAGAACCCTGACGGTTCGACCAAATGCGACTAAGCACTTGGAACCAGGAGCGCAGCGACGAAGCCCACAGGGCGGAAATAGCCCTTAGGCTATTTCCGTTAATCCCTGCCAACTCCAATCTCAGCACTGGCTATATCAAAGCCACCACGAAAGCGCTGGGGCTTTTTTGTGTATGGCGGTGGGGCAGGACTGTGAGAGAACCCTGACGGTTCGACCAAATCGCCCGGAGCGATTTTGCGCCGCTTTAGCGGCCCGAAGGGCAGCCTGCAGGAAGCAGGCTGTACCCAAATGCGACTAAGCATTTGGGACAAGGAGCGAAGCGACGCAGCGACGCGCAGGAAGCGCTAATGCAGCGAGAGCAGGAGCGGTAAGCTGCCCGCAGGGCCCAATCTTCAAACCAAAGGCCCTTAGGCCATTTCCGCTAACCCCTGCTAACGCTGTCCCACCCGCCGCTGCACCCACTCGGGCAGCTCAACTCGCTGATGCTCGCTCAACATCTCCTCAAGCGCCCCCAGTAAGGGCTGTTCAAACCTTACCGCCCGGCCGCTATCGGTATCCACCAATACCGCCAATAGCTCGGTAAACGCCAATAGCGTATCGCCACTGTAGAGGGTGTGGCAAAAACGCAGGGTCTTGCCGCCGCGTTCGAGTAATTGGCTGCGCACCAACAATGGCCCACCCAGGCCCACCTCGCGCAGGTAGTTGATATGGGCCTCAGCGGTATAGAGCGAGCGCCGCTGGCTTACTCGGTAGCTTTCATCCAGCCCCAGCTGAGCGTAGAGTCCATCGCTGGCGTAACCAAAAACCAACACATAAAAAGCCTCACTCATATGGCCGTTATAGTCGATCCACTCGGGCTGTACGCTGCCACTAAAAGTTTGGGCCAAAACCGCTGCAGGCATAATAAACACTCGTCAATAAACAGGCTGTTATTGTAGCCCCGGCAATGATAGGCTAACTTGCAAAATGGCGACTTAGGTTTGCCCAAAAGCGACAATAACACTGGCCATTGACCTATGTTTGGCGACAGCCCCGAACGCACTCCCCTGCGCATCAGCTTTTTGCTGATTCCCGGTTTTTCCATGATCGGCGTTTCCGCCCTGATCGACCCACTGCGCTGGGCCAACCACCTGCAGGAAAAATCGCTTTATCAATGGCAGGTAATATCCCCGGACGGCAAAGCGGTAGCGGCCAGCAACGGCCTGGAAATGGCGGCTGCGGCGGCCCTGACCGAGGTCGAACAAACCGATATATTGATCGTCTGTGCCGGTTTTAACCCCCAGCAGCATGAAAGCCCCAGCTTGTTCGCCGAGCTGCGCCGCCTGGGCCTGTGCGGCGCCGATATCGGCGGCCAGGATACCGGCTGCCACCTGCTCGCCGCTGCCGGTCTGCTCGATGGCTACCGCGCCACCATTCACTGGGAAAACCTCGGCAGCTTCAGTGAGGCCTTCCCCCGGGTAAAAGCGGTAAAGGAAATCTTCGAAGTGGATCGGGATCGCTTTTCTTGCTCAGGCGGCCTCGGCGGCTTGGATATGATGCTGCACCTAATTCAAAGCCAGTACGGCAGCGACTTGGCCCAAACCGTTTCCGAGCAACTTATCTACAGCCAGCGGCGCCAGGGCGACCACCCCCAGCGCCTATCGGTGGCGATGCGTTTTGGTGTCAATAACCCCAAGCTGGTGGCAGCAATAAAGATTATGCAGCGCAGCCTCGAAGACCCCATGAGAATCCGCGCCCTGGCCCAAGAGGTACATGTGTCCGAGCGCGAATTAGAACGCTTGTTCCGCAAATTCTTGGCCACCACCCCGGCCAGCTTTTACCGCAACTTGCGGCTCGATCAGGCGCGCCTGCTGCTGCGCCAAACTGCGCGCAGCGTCACCAGTGTGGCTGTGGCCTCAGGTTTTACCTCGGTATCGCATTTTTCGCGCTGCTATCAGCGGCGCTTTGGCATCGCCCCCAGCCGCGATAGGGCCAACCATCAAATGGCAGAACCCACCTAAACTGCCAACCTTTAAACTGTCGCCCTCACAACAACAATTGTCGCATTTATACAAGTTTGAAGCAGTAATCCGGGTAGATTAGGCTTTTAAATACCTAAAACACAGCCATAACTATGAATAACGAAGTGATTATCACCTGTGCCGTGACCGGCTCTGGCGACACCGTCGACAAACACCCCAATATCCCCGTCACCCCGGAGCAGATCGCCAATAGCGCCATTGCCGCCGCCAACGCCGGCGCCGCCGTGGCTCATATTCATGTGCGCGAACCCAGCACCGGCGGCTTTTCGCGGGAGCTAAAATACTACCGCGAAGTGGTCGAGCGCATCCGCGCCAGCGACAGCGATGTCATTATCAACCTCACCGCCGGCATGGGCGGTGATTTAGTGCTGGACCCGGAGCAGCCCTCGCGCGCCATTGAGGGCACCGATATGGCCAATGCCGAGCAACGCCTGGCCCATATCGAGGCGCTGCTGCCCGAGATCTGCACCCTCGACTGCGGCAGCCTCAACTTTGGCGATTCGCTCTATGTCAGCACCCCGGCGATGCTGCGGCAAATGGCAGCGCGGGTGAAGGAACTGGGGGTAAAACCCGAGCTGGAAATCTTTGATACCGGCAACCTGGCTTTCGCCCTGCAAATGATGAAAGAGGGCCTACTCGATCAGCGCCCCCTGTTCCAGTTGTGCCTGGGCATTCCCTGGGGCGCCCCGGCCGATACCGCGACCATGAAACTGATGGCCGATATGCTGCCCGCCGCAGCCAACTGGGCTGGCTTTGGTATCTCGCGCATGCAAATGCCCATGGTCGCCCAGGCGATACTGCTCGGTGGCAATGTGCGGGTCGGCTTAGAGGACAATTTATTTTTAGATAAAGGTGTGTTCGCCAGTAATGAGCAACTGGTGGCGCGCGCGGTAAGCATTGTCGAAGCCCTCGGTGCCAAGGTCGCAGGGCCGGCTCGGGCGCGAGAAATTTTAGCGTTGCGAGGGCAGCAATAATGGCACAGCAACAACGTCCAGCACCGACCGAGGTGCGCCGTGTCGGGGTATTGGGCTGCGGTGTTATCGGCAGCAGTTGGGCCTGCCATTTTTTGCGCTACGGGCTTGAGGTGGTCGCCTACGACAGCGCCCCTGGGGCCGAGGCAAGGCTGCGTGCACGGGTGGCCGAGCTGTGGCCACAGCTTGAGCAGCTGGGCCTAAAACCCGGCGCCGGCATCAATAACTTAAGCTTTGCCAGTAGCATCGGCGAGCTGGGCCAGCAGGTGGCGTTGATTCAAGAAAGCACCCCCGAAAACCTCGAAGCCAAACAGCAATTGTTGGCCGAGCTGGATGCGGCCATTCCCGCCCACGTGGTTATCGCCTCAAGTACCTCGGGTTTTCCCATGAGTGATTTGCAAACACTGTGTCGGCGCCCCGAGCGCACCGTGGTTTGCCACCCCTTTACCCCACCCCATATCGTGCCCTTTTGCGAGGTGGTCGGCGGCGCTAAAACCGAACCGGCGGTGGTGGATTGGGCGGCCCAGTTTTTTCAACATTTTGGCAAAGAAGTGGCGAAGATGGAGCGCGAGCTACACGGCTTTATCGGCAATCGCCTGCAAGATGCGATCTGGCGCGAGGCCCTGCATATGGTCGCCAATGGCGAATGCTCGGTGGCGGATATCGACAAATCCATCGCCACCGGGCCAGGCCTGCGCTGGGCCATCTTTGGCCCCTGTATGAATATGGCCATGTGCGGCGGCGAAGGGGGTATGGCACGAATGCTCGACCATTTTGGCCCGTCCCTAAAAGAGCCCTGGACACGGCTGCAAGCCCCCGAGCTGGACGATCAGTTATATCGCGCCATGGTCGAAGGCACCGATGAGATGCTGGCCGGGCGCAGCATGCTAGAGGTATTGCAAGAGCGCGATGAACTGCTGATACGAATTCGCAAAACCATCGACGATTACCGCCGTGAAAAAACCAAGCAAGTCGCCGACTGACGTATTTAGACAAGTTAACTTCGGCTATGGACAACTATTATGACAAATTTGCGATAGTGTATAGCCCAAGCCACAAAACGCATAACAACGAAATAGTACAATAACAATCCAAAGAGGCAAGCATGAAACTCACCCCGCTCTATTGCTCCCTGGCACTGGCCGTATCCGCCGCTGCCCAAGGCCAAGATTTCGCCATTGAAGAAATTGTTGTCACCGCCCAAAAGCGCGCTGAAAACTTACAAGATGTGCCCATCGCCATCACCGCCATGAACCAGGAAATGCTCAAAGAGGCCGGCATTGTGGGCATCGACAATATCGCTCACTTTACCCCCGGCTTCGCCATGAGCTCCTACAATAAATCCAGCCCCCAGCCCTATATTCGCGGCATTGGCACCAACACCTCCGGCGCCGGCGATGACGCCTCGGTGGCCATGTTTATCGACGATGTCTACATCAGCCGCGCCGGCGCCTACGACAGCAACCTATTCGACCTAGAGCGGGTCGAAGTACTGCGCGGCCCCCAGGGTACCTTATACGGTAAAAACGTGGTCGGCGGCGCCCTCAATATCACCACTCGCAAGCCCAATACCGAAGAGCTTGAAGCCAGTGTGCGCCTGGATGTGGGCAACTACAATCGGCGCGGTGTGCAAGCCTATGTCAGCGGCCCGCTGGCCGATACGGTAGCGGCCAAACTGTCACTGGCTTCGCTCAAGCGCGACGGTTTTGTCGACAACACCGTCACCGGCACCAAGCTGCGCGATACAGACACCCAAGCCGCCCGCGGTGGTTTGCTCTGGGATGCCTCGGACAAGCTCAGCGTCAGCTGGAACTGGGATGTATCCAAGGTGCGCGAATCCGGTGTGGGCCGGGTATTGGTCGGCGCGCCACTGCTCGGCGTGACGGCACTGGCGCCGAGCCTCAACCAGCGCGATAAAACCGACACCTTGAACGACGGCTTTACCGACCGCGATGTCTGGGGTACCTCGGTTAAGTTGGTGTGGGAGCAAGACTACGGCACCTGGACCTCGGTGACCGCTTACCGCAGTTCCGAATACAGTTTTACCGACGACCTAGTACCGGCGCTTGATTTGCTCAGCGGCGCCAAGCTCAATTACTTCACCAACCACACCGATGAAGACGAGAGCCAGTTCTCCCAGGAACTGCGCCTGGACAGCAGCGGCGAAGGCGCGCTGGAGTGGACCGTTGGCGTGTACTATTTTGACGACGATATCAAACGCCTGGAGCAGTGGGACACCAGTTTGGTCGGCACCCTGTTGAAAATTGGACAGACCCAGGGCCAGGCCGATGCCAGCAACCAAACTGAAAGCCAAGCGCTGTTCGCCCAGGCCAGCTACAACCTGGATGACTGGCGCTTTACCCTCGGCGGTCGCTACACCCGCGAGCGCAAAGACGCCAGCTTAGTGGGCCAGGGCTTTGAGCCTTTATATCTCAGCCTTTACGCGCCCTTTAGCGCCGCTGCGGATAAAACCTGGAACAACTTCTCGGGCAAGTTCAGCATCGATTATATGGGCCTGGAAGACACCCTGATCTATCTATCGCTAAGCGAAGGCTTTAAATCCGGTGCCTTTAACTCCATCGCCGGCACCAAGGCCGCCGCCGAGCGTCCACTCAACCCAGAGCTGGCCACCCAGTATGAGCTCGGCATTAAATCCCAGTGGTTCGACAACCGGGTAAGGGTTAATGCGGTGGTATTTGATATCGACTACGAAGACCTGCAGGTATTCTACGCCGAGGGTCTGGATGTGCTGGTCGACAATGCCGGTCAAGCCAGCTCCAAAGGTGCCGAACTGGAACTGCTGGCGCTACCGGCTGCGGGCCTGGAGCTGAGCGCCAGTTATTCTTACCTGGATGCCAGCTACGATGAGTTTCTCACCAGCGGCCGCGACAACTCGGGCAAACGCCTAACCCGGGCCCCCAAAAATAGCTATAACCTGGCCGCCAGCTACCGCCTGCCCCTGGGCGATATGGGCGAGCTGAGCTTGCGCCTGGATTACATCAACCAAGGCAGCATGTTCCTGTCTGCCGGTAACGAGGCGGCACTAAAACTACCGAGTTACGAGCTGTACAATGCCCGTCTAGGCTTTAGCGCCGCCGATGGCAGTTGGGAACTGGCCCTGTGGGGTAAAAACCTGGGCGATGCAGAGTACGCGATTCACCGCGCCGATCTGTCTACCCTGGGTAGCGCCACCACCTCAGATATTCTCGGCGACCCGCGCACTTACGGCTTATCCTTTAGCTACCACCTGTAACAACCAGCGGTAACAACGCCCCTGCAAGGGGGCGTTGTTTTATCCACACAGCGAAGATAACCATGTCACGCTCTATTCTCTTTACCCTGTTAATCGTATTCGTCGCCCTTGGCTTGAACGCCTGCCAACATCACAGCACTGACGACGCTGCCGACGCAAGTTACCCAGTGGGCTCACGCACTGTTTTTATTCACGACCCCTCACGCCCGTTTGACCGAGTTGGTGGTGTTAATACCGGGGTGCGCACCTTAATTGCCGAGATCTGGTACCCGGCCGCTAACATCGCCGCTAGCCGACGCGCCCGCTATGGTGATTATGCCTTTGGCGATAAAGCCGTGCACCGACGCATGATGAGCGAGACTTCGTTCTACCACCTCACCCCCAAAACGGTTCGCAGCGGTGTGAGCCAACAACAAATCGACAAGGCCATCGAGGAATTGTTTGAGCGCCAACGGGGCAGCTATGTCGATGCCCCAGTCGCCGCCGCTGGACCGTTTCCAGTGGTGGTCATGAGCCACGGCGATGCCGGCAGCCGCTACAATATGCAAACTGTGTGCGAACACCTGGCCGCTCACGGCTATATCGTGATCGCCCCGGAGCACACCGGCAATAGCCCCTTTAGCCAAGTGGGCAAAAACCCCGCGCTGACAAACGATAAGGATTACCGCCGCGCCATGGCCGAGGTCTTGCCCCGGCTCGATAGCCACGGTGTCTACGCTCACGAGCTGCCCATGGGCCAGAGCTATTACCCCGACGGCGCCAGCCTGATGAGCCCAGAGGGTTTGGTCAAACTCGACGGCGCACTGCTTGAGCGCATCAATGATCTGCGCGCAGCGTTGGATTATTTGCAAACCATAAATCGCAGCGGCCCCTTGGCCGGCACAATAGACCTGCAGCGAATCGGTCTGATGGGCCGCTCATTTGGCGGAATCACTACCCTGGCGGCGCTGGCACTGGAAGATCGCTTTAGTGCGGGTATGTCTGTGGTACCGCCCTATATTCCCGATCTGCGCCCACTGCTGCCAGAGGCGGCACTCAAACCTGCCGGCACAGAATCGGTATTGCTCGGTGCTGAGCGCGAACACAGCTTTGCCCGCCTGCACAAACCCACCCTGCTGCTAGCGGCGGCTGAAGACCAGATTATTATCGACAGCAACCGCGCCCTGGCCCAAGCCATGAAGCTCAGCCCACCGAGCCCAGAGCAACCCCACCCGCTGCTCTACCAATTGTTCAGCCAAGCCCGGGTACCCGCCTTTTGGGGGCTGCTGGCCAATACCGATCACGGCAGCTTGGGTGTCGCCGCCCCCTATTGGTGGCCCGATTTAAAAGCTAAACAAAAACCCCGCGCCCTAAACCCCGAGCAACGCTACACCTTAATGGATAGCGAAGCCGCCCACCGGCTGCAAAAAGATAAGGCACTGGCGTTTTTTGAGGTGTTTGTGAAGGGTGAGACGGCCGCTGGCGCACAGCTAAAAAAAGGTTTGGCGGCCGAGCTATGGGAAGTGCGAAATTTCTGACAACACCCGCACAAGCGAGTAGGCACTAGGGCCTCCATTTGACCGAATTTTCAGTCAGGAGTACTAGGGCACCTCGGAATAACTCAAGGCCCCGCAGGGCGGGCCCTAAAACACACATCTGCGGCGTTGCACTGCTTGTAAAGGCGGCCGGCATTCACTGCGCAGCGCGCCTTGCAGCTGT
>JAOXRV010000608.1 GCA_025800435.1 Cellvibrionaceae bacterium
ATGCCCTGTGTGCCCAGCGCAGCTGGCAGGCAATGGCCGAGCAGGTGTTGCAGCACCAGCCCAATTACGCGGTATTGGCCGACCCCGAGGCGGCCGCCGAACTGAGCCAGTATTTGGCCGGGCAGGGCAGTGATACTGAGGTATTACAGGGGGCCGAGGCGATGGCCCAGGTGGCCGCCGCGGCCGACACCACCATGGCCGCCATTGTTGGCGCCGCCGGCTTGCTGCCCACCCTGGCGGCGGTCAAAGCCGGTAAAAAAGTGCTGTTGGCCAATAAAGAGGCGCTGGTGATGGCTGGCGATCTATTTATGGGTGCGGTCAAAGCCAGCGGTGCCCAGCTGCTGCCCATTGATAGCGAGCACAATGCCATCTTCCAGTGCCTGCCGGCGGATTACCGCAGCATTGAATCGGCCGCTATCCGCAAAATATTGCTGACCGGCTCGGGCGGGCCATTTCGGCAGATGCCGCTAGCCCAGCTTGATACGGTAACGCCGGCCCAGGCTTGCGCCCACCCCAACTGGTCGATGGGGCAAAAAATCTCGGTGGATTCTGCCACCATGATGAATAAAGGCTTAGAATTTATTGAGGCGCGCTATTTATTCGCCGCCGAGGCCGAGCAAATACAGGTGTTGCTACACCCACAGAGCATTATCCACTCGATGGTGGAATACGCCGATGGCTCGGTATTGGCCCAGCTGGGCCAGCCCGATATGCGCACCCCAATTGCCCACGCTCTGGCCTGGCCAGAGCGCTTTGAAGCGGGAGTAGAGAGCCTGGATTTTACCCAGCTGGCCGAGCTGACCTTTGCCGAACCGGATATGCAGCGCTTTCCCTGTTTGGCCCTGGCGATTGAAGCCAGCCGCCGCGGCGGCAGCGCAGCGGCCACTTTAAACGCCGCCAATGAGGTGGCGGTAGCGGCGTTTTTGGCCGAACAAATTCGCTTTACCGATATCGCCAAGGTCAATGCCCAGGTGTTGGCCGAGGCGGTGTGGAGCGAACCTGGCTCAATTGCAGCGGTCATAGAGATCGACGCCCAGGCGCGCAAATTAGCTAACCGAGTCATCGAACAAATAAGCCCTGTTCAACCGGGGTAAAAGGGGTCAACAAAGCAACCATATGGATCATTTGCAAACAGTCTTTTGGTTTATTGTCGCGCTCGGGGTGCTGGTCACCATTCACGAGTATGGCCACTATTATGTGGCGCGCCGCTGTGGCATCCGGGTGCTGCGCTTTTCGGTGGGTTTTGGCAAGGTGCTCAGCAGCTGGCGCAACCGCGAGGGCACCGAGTTCGCCATTGCCGCTATTCCCCTGGGCGGCTATGTCAAAATGCTGGATGAGCGCGAGGGCGAGGTGCCTGAGCACGAGCGCGACCAGGCCTTTAACAACAAACCGGTACTGTGCCGTATTGCGGTGATGGTGGCTGGCCCCCTGGCCAATTTTTTGCTGGCTATATTGCTCTACTGGGTGCTGACCCTGCCCGGCTACCGCGAGTTAAGCAACTCTATTGGTGAGGTTAAACCGGGCTCGGTGGCCGAGTTGGCCGGGCTGGAGCAGGGCCAAACCATTGTTGCACTGGATGGCCACCCAACTGCAACCCGGCGCGAGCTGATGCAGCGTTTGCTCAACCGCCTGGGCGAGAGTGGCGAAATTAACTTTACCGTGCAATACCCCGGTTCCAACTTAGTGTATGAAACCTCGGCCGAGTTAACAGACTGGCTTAAGGGCGCCGAAGAGCCAGACCCTATCGAGGGTTTGGGTTTAAAGCTGTACCGCCCCGCCATAAAAATGGTATTGAGTTCGGTACAGGCCGATAGCCCCGCGGCAACCGCCGGCTTGCAAAAAGGCGATCGCCTGCTCAGTGCCGATGGCGAAGATTTAGCCGGCTGGGATCAGTGGGTAGATTATGTACAGGCTCGCGCCGGTCAGAGCATTGCCATTACTTATGAGCGCGATGGCCAGCAGCACAGCGCCAACTTAACCCCCAAATTGGTTGAATTAGACGGCGGCCGCAAGGTTGGCCGGGTGGGTATGGCCGCCAGCACTGAGCCCTGGCCCAAAGAAATGATTATCGAGCGCGACTACAGCGTGTTGGAATCCTTTGGGGTGGCGCTCAATCGCACTTGGGAACAAACCGGTTTTGTGTTTGTCTCTCTCAAGAAGCTGATTTTAGGGGAAATATCCCCAAAAAACTTGAGCGGACCCATTACCATTGCTAAAGTGGCGGGCGATACAGCCAAACTTGGCTGGCAAAACTACGTCGGCTTTCTAGCTTTGCTAAGCGTATTCCTGGGGGTTATGAATTTGCTGCCCATTCCGGTATTGGATGGGGGCCATCTGCTCTATTATTTAATCGAGCTGGTCAAGGGCAGCCCTCTATCAGAGCGGGTGCAGCAGTGGGGCTATCAAGTGGGCCTGGTGCTGGTGCTGGGTTTGATGGCTGTCGCTTTATACAATGATTTTGCCAGGGCTTTTAGCAGCTGAGCTAAGTTAATACATAGCAAGCAGTTCACTGTTGTCGATTGGCGCCAAGCTTTATTGGTTTTGGGGACGTTCTTCGGTGAACAAGGCGTGACGATCACCGTCGTAACATACAAGAGCATTAGCTCATAAAACGGTTAAAAACTATACAAAATATGAAGCGTATCAGAGACCTTATTCTTATTCTGACCCTTATGCCAGTGCTGACCTTTGCCCAGGGCTTTAAGGTTACCGATATCCGCCTTGAGGGCTTGCAGCGGGTCTCCGCCGGTAGCGTATTTGCCTCACTGCCCATTCAAATTGGCGAAGAACTCGACAGCATTGCCATTCAGGGCGCCACCCGGGCCCTATTTAAAACCGGCTATTTTGCCGATATTCAAATGAGCCGCGAGGGCAGCGTACTGGTGGTGAGCGTGGTTGAGCGCCCTGCCATCAGCGAGATTGTGATCGAGGGTAACAAGGCCATTAAGACCGAAGATCTGATGAAGGGCCTGCGTGAAAACGGCCTGTCTGAAGGCCAGATCTTTAAGCGCGCCACCCTTGAGGGTCTAACCCAAGAGCTGCGTCGCCAGTATGTGGCCCAGGGCCGCTACTCGGCCGATGTAGAGGCCAGCGTAATCGAGCTGCCACGCAACCAAGTTAAAGTGCAAATTGATGTGGACGAGGGCGACGTGGCCTCGATTAAGCACATTAATATTGTCGGCAATAACGCCTTTGACGACGAAGAACTGATCGACCTATTTGAACTGAAAACCACTGGTTGGTTCTCTTGGATCACCAGCGATGACCGCTACGCCAAAGAAAAGCTGGGCGGCGATTTGGAAACCCTGGAGAGCTTCTACCTCGACCGCGGTTATCTAAAGTTTGAGATTGAATCCACCCAGGTTTCCCTAAGCCCCAACAAAGAAGGCGTGTTTATCACCGTCAATATCAACGAGGGCGAAGTCTACGAGATCAGCTCGGTTGATCTGGCCGGTGACCCGATTCTGCCCGAGGAAGATATGCGCGCACTGCTGCTGATGCGCGAGGGCCAGAAGTTCTCACAAATTTTGATGACCACCACCGAAGAATATATGACCAAGCGCCTGGGTAACGAGGGTTATACCTTTGCCGAGGTTAAGGGTATTCCCGATGTGGATGAAGAAGCAAACACCGTTAAAGTGACCTTCTTTATCGACCCTGGCAAGCGCGCCTATGTGCGCCGCATTAACTTCCGTGGTAACACCACCACCGCCGATAATGTGCTGCGCCGCGAAATGCGGCAGATGGAAGGGGCCTCGGCTTCCTCGCTTAAAATTGAGCAGTCCAAGGTGCGCTTGGAGCGTTTGGGCTTCTTTAAAGAAGTTAACGTAGAGACCAAAGAAGTAGCCGGTTCAGCTGACTTGGTGGATGTGGAATACACGGTAGAAGAGCAGCCCTCGGGCAGTATCGGCGCCAGTGTTGGTTACGCCCAGGGTTCCGGCCTGGTGTTGGGTGCTAATGTGCAGCAGGATAACTGGCTGGGTACCGGTAAGCGTGTCGGCTTTAATATCAGCCGCAGTACCTACCAAACCGCTTACAGCTTTAACTATACCGACCCCTATTTTACCCCAGATGGTGTCAGCCGTGGTTTTAATGTTTATTACCAGTCGCGCGACTATTCTAAGGTAAACGTATCCAGCTACTCTACCGATAGCTTCGGTGCTTCCGTTAACTTTGGCTACCCTATCTCCGAGATTGAGCGGGTCGGCTTTAATGTCGGCTACCAGAATCTGTCGATTAATACGGGTCTTTATGCGGTGCAGGAGATCGTCGGTAGCCCGCGACGCCGCACCGGCGTTGCCGATAGCTATTTAACCCAGGCTCAGGTTGATGAGATTAACAAGCTGATTACTGACAAGTCCGATACTTCTTACGACTACTTAGATCAGTTGCAAGATGCCAGTGAATTACTGAGTGCGCAGAGCCCCACTGGCTTTATCGATGAAAATGGTGACAACTTTAACCTGTTTACGGCATCCGCTAGCTGGAGCCGCTCTACCTTAAACCGCGGTCGCCTGGCTTCCCGGGGTACCTCACAGCGTCTTTCGCTAGAGTTGTCATTGCCCGGCGGTGATTTGGAATACTATAAGTTAATTTATACTGGCCAGTACTTCCAGCCGCTAACTAAGAATTTAACCTTACGTCTGCGCACCCGTCTAGGCTACGCCGATTCTTACG
>JAOXRV010000610.1 GCA_025800435.1 Cellvibrionaceae bacterium
AGCGCTCTTTGCCATAATGGGTGTGGCACAGCGAAAACTGCAGAATATCGCGCATAAATATGGCGGGTATGCTAATCGTTAACACAATGCCAATGGCGATGTAGGCTATATTGAGTGTCTCTAAATTTATTTTTAAGTGGCTGGCGATTAAATTCCGGTCAACCAAAAGTACACCAAAGAGGATGAGCGCCATTAAGTAATAATGCCAAAGAGCCTTGTAAGCCTGTAAGGCGCTGCCGCTAAAGTTAAAGCGTATACCCCGCAAACTGGTATTGCGGCGCCGAAAACGTAAAGAGCTGGCCAGCAACCAGGGAAACAAAAGGGCCATCAGCCCCGCGCTGATACCAGCCGCATGGGGGTGCAGATGGTTGCCGAAAAATAAAACCCCCATTGCCGCCAGTATTAAAATGCGGCCAAGCAGTATATTCAGTGCGCCCCCGTGGAATTCAAAGCGGGCGCCGGCAAATTCGGTATTGCCATAAAAATAACGCCGGCTGCGCACGGTTGCCCAGGCCGAATAGATACCTAGTGTCAATAGGGTCAGTACCAAGTTAACGATCCAGATACGAAAATACTCACGCCCGCTGCCGTGAAAGCACAGGCTGTTCCACTGGCGTGGCTTGTAGTGTTTGGTGGCGGCGCAAGTATCGGCCTGCTCGCAAGGGCTGAGTGAATTCTGCTCTAAAATAACTTCCTTGTCGGCTAAAAAACCCATGGTAATAGTCCTTTATTGCTTAAACTCCAATATCGATATCAAAGGCCTCGCCCATTTCCTCGCCGATGGCGTGGCTGCTGTGTGGGTCGGCCTCTTCTGCGCTGGGCAATTCGCCCTTGAGTTGAATGCAGCTGAGCAGGTAGCGAACTAAGCGCACTTTGGCCCAGGGGTAATAAAAACCAAGAGTCAATGTCATAAGCAGTGCGTTAATCAATAGAATATAAGCCAGTTTTGTAGTGCTAATGCTTGCGCGGAACTGTATATTCGCCAGGCGTAAGTGGCGGAAAACTATTGTTAATATGGCTTGCTTCCAGTAGGCGACGCCAAATGCGTAGGCAAAGCCGATGACCAAGCCGGACAAAACAAGAAAGGCTATAGATAACGCACTGTTGACCCATGTGGCAGTACCAAACAGCAAGGCCGCGCCTAAGAGAATTAAGTTGGTATATAAACCAGCCAAGAAATAGGCGAGAACCGTCTCGCGTATGCCAATACTGCCATTAAATTTAAGGCTGCCAAAGCGGCTGTAACTGATTGAGAACTGTTGCACGGCCTGAATAAAAAGTGCCGGCAAAAATGCAATAAACAAAACAAAGAAAAACACCATCACCATGGCGGCAATGGCCAAGCCGCCTATTGAGCTGCCGTCTTCTGGCAGGGCAAAAACCAAGCTAAATAAGGTGCCTATAATTAAAGCGCTGGCGACAATAATTGCTCCAAATGCCTTGGTCGCAGCCCAAGTGTTACCGTCAAAGCCAAAGCGAATATTGCGATAGCTGGTATGGCGGCGCCTGAAGCGAAAGGCGCTGGTGATTAGATAGGGCAGCAGGGGTGCGG
>JAOXRV010000187.1 GCA_025800435.1 Cellvibrionaceae bacterium
GTCAAAGATATCTTTTAGGTAGCTGGCCTCGCTGCGCTGGACCAGGCGCTTAACCAAAACCGGAGCCGCACCGGCCATTAATTTTAAGCCGCGCGAGTCTAAACCAAAGCGCTGGCGCACTCGCTCCAGTAACATTTCAGACTCGCGTGTCCTGGGGCAGATATTGTGATAAATCAGCCCGTATTCAATTTCATCCTGTTTCATTTGCCCCAGTGCCTCGATTAACAATAGGCCTTTTGGCTAAAGCTATACAAGGGCTATGGGCAGCGGCAATACCAGCCGGGCAATAAACGCTTAAATTAAGAAAATGTAATTATGTTTACTTCTTGCTGTTCTGGTTCTTTTGACTTGGCTTCTGCCTCAAAACCCGAAAACTCCCCCTCTGCGCTATCAGGCAAATGGCGAGGTTCACCACTGCGATCTAGGCTTAAACTCACAAAGTCGAATAATTCCCGATCGGCCAACTGGCTGGGCGACACCCGCTGTAGGGCAGCAAATATGGTGTCGCTGCGGCCGGGTTGCTGATGCTCCCAGTCGGCCAGCATTTGCTTGATGGCTTGGCGCTGCAGGTTCTCTTGTGAACCACACAAATTACAGGGAATAATCGGGAATTGTTTAAGCTCGGCGTACTGGGCTATATCGCGCTCGCGGCAGTAAGCCAGGGGGCGAATAATAATATTGCGCTTGTCGTCCGCCAGCAGTTTTGGCGGCATGGCTTTGAGGCGGCCATTGTAGAACATATTGAGAAACAGTGTCTCGACAATATCATCTTTGTGGTGGCCCAGGGCTATTTTGGTCGCGCCAATTTTCTCGGCAAAGCCATACAGGGTGCCCCGGCGCAGGCGCGAGCAGAGGCTGCAAGTCGTTTTGCCCTCGGGGATCACCTCTTTCACCACACTGTAGGTGTCCTTTTCGATAATATGAAAAGGCACACCGATTTGGCTCAGGTAAGTGGGCAAGACCTCGGCCGGAAAGCCCGGCTGTTTTTGGTCCATGTTAACCGCCACCAGTTCGAAATCAATGGGCGCGGTTTTTTGCAAATTGAGCAATACATCCAGCATGGCGTAGGAGTCTTTGCCACCGGAGAGGCAGACCATCACCTTATCGCCGGCCTCGATCATATTAAAATCGATAATGGCATTACCCACATGGCGGCGCAGCCGCTTTTGCAGTTTGTTAAATGCCAGCCGCTCCTGGCGGCCGTCGCCGTTGCTCATGCCCTTGCTCTCAAAACCTTAAACCTTAAAAAGGCGCGCATTGTACGATTTTTGCCGGCCTGCCGCCACGGCCCCAAGCCAAGCGGCCAAAGCTTGCCGCCAGCGCCGGTGAAGCCGCGGCCTAGGCCCCCTGGTACGGGGCTTGTGGATTTGGCACAGGCTTTGCTGAGCTATAAGCATTAAGCAACCACAAGCTGGGTATTAGCCAGCTTGGGCATTGAAAGGAACCCCTATGGCAATGGCACTATGGCAACAGGTTTTTCAGCTGGGCAGAGCACAGCCGCTTGAGACGGCAAAGTCCCAGCCACGCCTAATACCCGAGGCGGTACTGGGCCAGCTGCGCCGCTGGCAGCGCCAGCGCCAGTTGATCGAAGTAAAAACACCGCGCCAGGGTGAATACCAACAGAGCCTGATCTTGGCGGTGAAACCCGAGCAGGGCTGCTTTGAGATTGACGAGTTGTTTCCCGGCCACTACCACGGCCAGATTCAGGCCGGCGATGCCCTGCACCTGCGCCTGAACCAGGGCGGCCAAGTACAAGAGATGGACTGCAAGGTACTGGACTACCACAGCGACAGCGCCATGCCCTATTACAGCCTAGCCCTGCCCGAGCGCATACACGCCGGCCAGCGACGCAAGCAGCGGCGCATTGCCATTAGTGAAGACTTTCCCATTACGGTGAGTTTACAAACCAACCTGGGCGAACGTTTGCACGGCAGTGCAGAAAATATTTCCGCTGGCGGCCTGCGCCTGCGGCTGGCGGGCAATCAGCTAAAAGAGTTGCAAGCCGGGGCATTTTTGCCCCAGTGCGAATTGAATTTTCCCGGTGGCTTGCGCTTGAACTGCAGCGCACGCATCAAAGGGCTGCAATTTAAGCGCGAGCCCCATCGCCACACCAGTGTCAGCATCTGCTTTGGGCAGATGGAGCCGGCCAACCGCGACACCTTAAACGGCCTGGTGGACGCCATCTACCAGCGCTGCCAGGATGCGGCCTAGCCGAGCTTGCGAATGCCGACCGAGTTGCGCAGCTGGGCCAATAGGGGTGCGCTGTACTGGCGCGCTTTTTCGGCACCGGCCTGTAACACCTCTTCGATATAAGCAGGCTTGGCCAGCAGCTCGTTATAACGCTCGCGCGGCTCGGCCAGCTCGGCGTTAATCAGTTCAAACAACTGCTTCTTAGCCTCGCCCCAGGCGATGCCGTCGGCAAAGGCCTGGCGCATCTGTGCCTGTTGCTCGGCATTGGCAAAGGCCTGCCAAATCTGGAATACAGTAGCGGTATCCGGGTCTTTGGGCTCACCTGGCTCAAGTAGATTGGTTTTTATTTTATTGATGTGCTCGCGCAGCTGCTTTTCGCCCAAAAACAGGGGGATGGTATTGCCGTAGCTCTTACTCATTTTGCGGCCATCGAGGCCCTGCAATACCGCAACATCGTCATCCACCTGATATTCGGGCAGGCTTAGCAATGGTTTCTTGTTGCTGGCAAATAAGTGGTTAAAACGCTGGGCCATATCCCGCGCCATTTCCACGTGCTGAATTTGGTCTTTACCCACCGGCACCTTATTGGCGTTAAACATTAAAATATCTGCCGCCATCAGTACCGGATAGCTAAACAGGCCCATGGTAATACCGAAATCCGGGTCTTCACCGCCCGCTTGGTTGGCATCCACTGCGGCTTTATAAGCGTGGGCGCGATTCATCAGACCCTTGGCGCAAACACAGTTAAGCATCCAGCACAATTCGGCAATCTCGGGGATATCGGACTGGCGGTAAAACACCACCTGTTCGGGGTCTAAGCCCAGGGCCAGCCAAGTGGCGGCAATCTCGCGGGTAGACTGTTCGACCAAATCCGGATCCTGGCATTTAATCAGGGCGTGAAAATCCGCCAAAAAGTAAAAAGACAAATTATCGCTATTGCGACTGGCCTCAATGGCCGGGCGAATCGCCCCCACATAGTTGCCGATATGGGGCGTGCCCGAGGTGGTAATACCGGTGAGAATACGCTGTTTTTCTTGGTTGCTCATGCTGTGGCTAGTGCTCTTGGGGTGTTTGCATAATTAAGGGGCGCTATCATACCCCGAGCCCGCCGCGTCCTCAAACAGGGTTCGATAGCGCGGCCCCAGCGCCCGCCAGCTAAAATCCGGGCCCTGGCCGGAAACTATGCCCAGCCCTTGAGCCTTGCGTTGGGCCAGCGCAAGCAAGCGCCCGGCCAGCTGCTCGGCCTCGGCCAGCGGCTCGGCACTGGGGTAACACTGCTCGGCCCCAAACCACTCCGGGTAGACTAGGCGCCTGGGCACCAATGGCAGCGCTCCGGCCGCTACCGCCTCCAGCACCGCCAGGCCCTGAAAATCGTGCTCGGCGGTAGATAGGGCCACATCGCTGCCGGCCAGGCATTGCCAATAGGCCTGCCGGCTTGGCAAATAGCCCCACTGCCCCAGCCAACCATTGTCTTCCAATAGCCCTTGTATCTGCTCAAACTGTGGTGGGCAGCGGCGAAAGCGCTGGCCGACTATATGAAACCGCAGCGACGGCCGTTCGGCCCTGTTCAGCAGTGCTTGAAGCAGTGCCAATAAACGCGCCGGGCCCTTGTCGTATTCCCAGCGGTGGTTCCAGACGATAGTCAAAGGTGCCGCTGGGTCTTGCGCCGGGGGCGATGCGGCAGCGGCCAGGGGTACCGGAATCACCCGGGCCCGAGCTTCGAGCTGATCGACAATACCCGCCGGCACCTTATCGGGCATTTTTTTTAAAAGGGCCCCGGCGCCGGCCAAAAAACTGTCGCGGTTATAGCGGGAGTTAAACACCAGCACATTGCCACACAGGGCGCTGTAAATACTGGTCAGCTGGGTTTCCACGGCCGGGTGTTGGGCGCCGCTTTGGGGATAAGCAAATTGATTCTCGTGAAAATAAACCAGCGTTGGCAGCTTAGCCAAGGCCGGTACAAAACCGCGCAGGGCCGCCAAATCGACCATAGAGGTGCACAACAGTAGATCGTATGGCTGATCTAGAATTGCGCGCGACTCGGGCGCGAAGGCCCAGCTGAGGCTATTGCCGCGCTGGCGCCAGCTAAAATAGCGCGCCGGCAAACTCAGGCATTGCCACTGCCACTGCTGTAAGCCCTGGCACAATTGCTGGCGCCAGTGCTGATGGCTCTGGGCATCGTAGCCCGACAGCAGCAGTACTTTCATCAGTCGCTATAACTCAACTTCCTGCACATCGGCGCTGCGCAGCAACAACACATCCAGCCCCGCCTGCACCATCAGTTGCACCGCGACCTCCGAACGGCGGCCGCCGTAGTCGCTAACCACATAGAGCACATCGGTGGGTAAATCAGTCAGTTTAGCGCGCAAATAAGACAGCGGAATATTGGTGGAACCGGCCAGCTGCTTTTGCTTAAATTCCAACGGCAAACGCACATCCAGCAGGCGAATGGTACGGCCGCTCTCTTGTAGGCGGAAAAACTCCGCCACCGACACATAATTAACTAAGGGGTCGTGCAACAGCTCGGCAAAGCTCTCTTTGCCCAGGCACATCAACTCGCCATCATCGAGCATTTCGACCGTGGCATTGCGCGAAGTATCGCCGATTAATGCCTCCTCGCCAAAGTAGTCACCGCGGTTTAAGGTAGCGCGGCAATAGCCGGCCGAATCGACCACTCGGGCACTGCCAGATTTAATCACATAAAAATAATCGCCCTTGGTGCCTACCGAAACCACCTCTTCTTCGGCTTTAACCCGACGCGGCACAAAGCGCTGAAACAAGGTTTGAATATTACCCGGAGGTATGCGGCGAAACAGTGGCGCCGACAACAGCATACTCATCCAGTCCGAGTCGCTGCTTTCGGCTTCCATCAAATCCAAATCGAGGCTGCCGCTATCGACTTGGCTAGATTCGCTCCAGGCCATCACCAGATCAAGAAAATCCCAGTCGATAACCAGTACCTGCACATCGGTTTTGGCAAACGCCGAGACCCGGGCGGGCTCGGTATTGCAAAGGGGGTGCTTAGCCTGGGGAGCATTGTGGCCAACGCTCAGGCGCGATAAATCCGCCGCCACCAGATCGACACTGCCCTTGAGCAGGTAAAAGGTTTCACTCAAGCGCTTGCCGCGCTGAAACAACAGATCGCCCTTGTGAAACTCGCGCACACTGACCCTCGCCCGTACACTGGCCAGGTATTCATCAGACAAACAATCAAAAGGTGAGAACCGTTGTAAATGTTGCTTTTCGACCTTCATCAAGAGACCCTAAACGCCCTATATTGGTACAGCGATAGACAGTGCCCGATGTTTACAGCCCCTTGTTATTACTTACACCAGCTGCACTAAATCAGAATCCATAGCTCGGGGCTAAGCCAATAACTGCGCCGATCACTGCACCCATCACTGCTTCAACTATTATAGCAGCCGGCGGCAGTTATCTACTGAGCCGCTCGGCGCTTAAATTGTTATTGTCTGTGCTTTATACCTTGGCTCGGGCAAAAAATCCATTAAGTATTTGAGTCAATATATAGGCATCGGCACTGCCGGCCAACTCGCGAATAGAGTGCATGGCAAAGGTAGGCACGCCGACATCGAGGGTACGCACCCCAATTTCAGCGGCGGTGATCGGACCAATAGTACTGCCACAACCCATATCGGCGCGGGTAACAAAGGTCTGTGCGGCTACCCCAAGCTCGCTGGCCAACAATTTAAACAAGGCCGAAGTCTCGCTATTAGTGGCGTAACGCTGATTGGCATTAACCTTGATAACCGGCCCCTGATTCAACAGCGGGCCGTGGTTGCCATCGTGTTTAGCAGCGTAATTGGGGTGAATACCGTGGGCATTATCGGCCGAGATCATCACACTGTGGTGCAATAACTGGGAGCGCGCTTGCACATCGGGCCACAAGCGCTGCAAAAAGCTCTCTAACATCGGCCCCTGGGCTCCGCAGGCCGAGGCACTGCCCACCTCTTCGTGGTCATTACAGACCAGCAGCGCACTGTGACGGCCATCGGCTTGCAACAACGACTCCATGCCGATAAAGCAGCTGAGCAGATTATCCAGCCGCGCACTGGCAATAAAATCTTGCTTGAGACCAACCAGCGCCGGTGGCTGGCAGTCGTAGCAGCTGATTTCAAAATCCAATACCTCGGCCACCGGTTCATCTGGGTACTGAGCCTGCAACTGTTGCTTTAACAAGTGGCGAATGTCTAATTTTTCATCAGCCAAACCCAGCAGCGGCGCCATTTCGGTTTGGGGGTTAATCTTGCGCCCGTCGTTGACACCTCGGTCGAGGTGAATGGCCAAACTGGGCACCACCGCTACAGGCCGGGCAAAATCCACCAAGCGCGACGCCAGCTCACCATTTGGCCGGCTAAAACTGACCCGCCCGGCCAGTGACAGATCCCGGTCAAACCAAGGTTTTAACAACACCCCGCCATAGACCTCAACCCCCAGTTGGGCATAACCCTGCTGGTGCAGATCCGGCTCTGGTTTGAGTTTTAAACAAGGGCTGTCGGTGTGGGCACCGACCATGCGCAGGCCGGCCTCTAAGGGATTCTCGCGGCCGTAGACAAAGGCAATAATGGAAGAGTCATTGCGGCAGACATAGTATTTATTGCCCGGCTCAAGCTGCCAACTCTGGGACTCATCAAGGGCGACAAAGCCCGCCGCCCGCAAACGCTCAACCATGGTGGCCACCGCGTGAAACGGCGTCACCGCCCGCTCTAAAAATTCCAGGCAACGCTGTAAAAACTGTTGCCCTGCTTTCGCATCTACATCTACACCAGCGCCCACCGACATACTTTCCCCTTAACTACAGATACCAGTTGGCATTAGAACCGCCACCCGAAGTAGAGCCTTGTGGTGGG
>JAOXRV010000206.1 GCA_025800435.1 Cellvibrionaceae bacterium
AGCTGCCATCGGCCAGGGGGACCGCAGTGCCCACATAGGGTACAAACTGGGAGCCGGTGTCCGAATCACTACTTTGTTTCATGCCGATCAAGGTCACCTCGGTGGCGCCGCTGGGGGCGTAGCTGATCGAAGGCATCACAATGCGCACTCGCTCATCCACGTAATCCACCTGGGTGTCGCTGTCCCGATACAGGGCCACTAGGCGGTAGTTAAAGGAGCTGTCGCCGATGGCGCCGGTGCTGTCTACGGCGAGCTGGCGGCGCTGGTAATTACCCCACTCCAGGGCGATTTGATGGGCCGCTTCGGGCTTGGGAGTTTTGGATACATAATTGACGATACCACCGGGGGAGCCCTGGCCATAGAGCACCGAGGCCGGGCCTTTTAAAACTTCGACCTGCTCTAGGGTGTAAATATCGGCGCGAGAGTTGTTATAGCTGCCAAACACCTCTTGAATTGAGTCGCGGTAGCGGGGCACTTCCAAGCCGCGAATACGAATCCAGTCGCCGCGGGTGGCAAAACCGTAAGTTTCACCGGTCACCCCTGCCATATAAGTAGTGGTTTGGGACAGGTTGATGGCGCCCTTGTCGATAAACTGGCTGGCGGTTTCAATCGAAATAGAGCGAGCGGTTTCGATAATTGGGGCATTGAATTTGGTGGCGCTGTACTCCGACAGCTTACCAATGACCTCAACCTGTTCAATATCATTACTCGGCTCTTCTACTTGAGCGTTGGTGGCGGCGGCAACGGCGCTGGCCAATAGGCCAAGGCCGAATCGACTTAGGGGGTGGGTGGTGATACCACGTACTGGGCGCATAGCTTTCCTCTGGGTGACTTGATAAATATTGAGAATCATTTTCATTGTAGTTGTAATAATAATAAAAATAGTTATCAGTTTCTAACAGGGATTGCTTATATTCGCCTCTTGGGGTTTTACAAAATCGCTAAGTCTGCAGTTTGAGTGGGGGTATTGGTCGTATGCTTGGGTACTTCTGAATAGAAGGTGGAGTGAGTGCGGCGAATGGCCAGGGATCAGCACCGAGAGGCTGTGGGACAGGGGCTCCGCAGAGCCCTTTTAATTTGACCGGTTACTTTTTCCGGCGCAACCGCACTACTATACCGAACAGCGCCGCACCCAGCAGCCACTGCCAGGCACCTAAGGTGGGCACGGCCACTTGGGCTGCAGAGGCAGCGCGTACAATTAAGTTGGCCGATACCGGTGGGATATCACCTGGGCTGGCCGTCATGGTGTTGGTGCTAAGGGTCGGGCCTGCAACTGGGCCGTCTATTTGCAGTTCAATCGTTAAGCTACAGGTGGCGCCACTGCTCAGCGGGTTTACCTCAATTTCCAAATTAGTGCCATTGGGGGTGACGACATAAGCCGGGCAGTTAACCCCGTTGTCGGCGACCCGGGTAAACGGCTGGCCGATCGGGAGTACGGCGCTAAAGTTGGGAATATTCTCGGCGCTGGTGTTCTCAATCGTCATGGTCAGGGTGGTTGTTTCGCCGGGGGCGATATTGTCGGGCGCAAAGCTCATATTAATGGTGGGCCGATCGATCACGTTCAAGGTATTGCTGCTGGTCAGGCCAGAGCTAATGGTTACCGGATTTAAGCCGCTTACCGGGGCAAGGGCCGTGCTGGTGTGGCGAAGGTTTAAATCGGCCCAGGTGTAGCTGCCGACACTGGCCGAGCTAAACTGTAAATCCACCGCGCAGTTGATAGGGGTGTTGGCGCTGTGGCTGCCGCTGACGGTGTAATTGGCCGCCGCTGCAAAAGCTGGGCTGCCATTACAGCCACTATCGGTTAACGCTGAGCTGGGGTCGGCGACCAGGCCAGCGGGAATGGCTTCGTCAAAGGCAATATCGTTAATATTGACATCGCTTTGGTTTTCAATATTGAGGGACAGCCGAAACGGGGTGTTTACAAAGCGCAAAGTGGGGAAGAACTGTGCACTGAATTGACCCACGTGGATATCAAAGGTATCAGCGGGGTTACTATTAAACGCCCAACTGCCGTTATAGGTGCCCGAAGCGGTACCGGCGGGCACGTTCACTTCAAACTCAAAGGTACAGGCTGTTAACGCGGTGGTATCAATGGCGTTGGCGGTAATGCCCCCGGCCGGTGTGGCAATAGTAGGCGAACCACAGGCGCCATTGTTGCCGCTGCTGATGGCGGTAAAACTGGCATCACCCAGGTTTACGCTAAAGGTGGAACCACTTAAATCGGAGCCGGCGGTAATGGATAAGCGCAACTCAAATACCGTGGGGTTGCTGTCGCTTGCCATTCTTACATCGCTGATCTCGCTGGTGACGGTCAGCTGGGCTAAGGCATGGCCCGAGGCCAATAACGTTAGCAGAGCCACAATAACAACTCTTGGGATAATGCCTGTCTTCATTTTTTGCTCCCTACTTATTTATTAACGGTTTAATGCTCAGAGGTACCCTCGGCTTGAATACTGGATTTAAAACACAGTTGGCTGTTATAGCATTAAGTTAATGACAAAAATGTGGACTGTTTATTAGTAGGGTGAAAATGTCGCCTAAGCAATCATTGCCGGTAACGCTTACCGTTTAAGTGGGTTTTTGTTTGTCAGTATTTACAAAAAAGCCCTGGCCAGATTCGGCACAGGGCTTGAGGGTTTGAGGGCGTCAGCCAATTAGAAAGGGGTTATATCGCCGATACCGCGCCATCCACAGCGATGGCCTGGCCGGTCATATAGCTGTTACCCGGGGACAGAATCAGCAGCATGGCATTGACCACTTCCTCGATAGTGCCGTAGCGCTTCATCGGGCAGCCACGGCTGAGCGCCTCTTCGGTGCCCTCGGCTTTGAGAAAGCCGGCGCCGATATTGGTGGGCGAGAAAAATGGGCAAATCGCATTGACGCGCACATTTTTACGGGCGTATTCCACCGCCGCGGTTTTGCTCAGGCCAATTACCCCGTGCTTGGCAGCGGCGTAAGCGCTCATATTGGGGGCGCCACCAAGGCCGGCCATAGAGCTGACATTCAGCACCGCACCGCCGCCGCCTTCGATCATGGCGGGTATCTGGTATTTCATACCCATCAGCACACTTTTTAGGTTGACCGCCATCTGCTTGTCGAAGACTTGTTCGGTGGTCTCGTGGGTTAAACTCATAGCATCGCCGACCCCGGCGTTGTTAACGGCGATATCCAAGCGACCGAATTTTTCCTGGGCGGTTTTTACCAGCGCGGCGCAATCGGCCTCGCTGCTGACATCACAGCGCTGGCCAACAATGTTATCGCCGAGTGACTCGACCAGCTCAGCCATGCCGGCCTCGTCGATATCGCCAACTACCAACTTGGCGCCGCGCTGGTGCAGGCTGGTACTGAGCTGTTTGCCAAAGCCGCTGGCAACGCCGGTAATAATGGCAACTTTGCCGCTAAAATCTAATAGTGGATCCACACTTAACTCCTCTTAAACAATCATGCCGCCGTCAACCACGATGCACTCACCGGTGGTATAACTGGAAGCATCACAAACCAGATACAGTACAGTGCCGGCCATTTCGCGGGGCTCGGCGTGGCGCTTCATGGGAATTTTATCAACCGCCATATTATAAATCTCATCGTGGGTAAACAGGGCGCCGGCAAATTTGGTTTTGGTTAAGCCCGGCAGCAGGGCATTACAGCGAATACCAAACTCGGCACACTCGCGGGCGAAGGCCTTGGTCATATTGATTACCGCAGCCTTAGAAATTGAGTAAATTGCCTGGGCGGGGCCTGGGTGAATACCGTTAATGGAGGCAGTGTTTACAATGGCGCCGCCGCCGTGCTCGCGCATTAACTTGCCGGCCTCGATAGACATAAAGAAATAGCCGCGAATATTGACATCCACGGTTTTATTGTACGCGCCGAGGTCAGTATCCAACACATGGCCAAAATAAGGGTTGGTGGCGGCGTTGTTGACCAGAATATCTAAACGCCCGTGCTGCTGGCGAATATGCTCAAAGGTCTTGCTGATATCTTCCATACTGCCCACATGGCAAGCCAAAGCCTCGGCGCTGCCACCGGCGGCGGTAATTGCATCCACCACATTCTGGCAGCCTTCCACTTTGCGTGAAGTGACCATCACATGGGCACCTTGCTCAGCCAATAACTTGGCAATCTCCTCACCAATGCCCCGGCTGGCGCCGGTTACTAGAGCAATTTTGCCGTTTAGATTAAACAGTTCAGTAGCCATAATTTTTTCTCTTTTTAAAATTCTGTATTTGCGTTCCTAGCGACCCGCACACTCTACTTACTGGCAGCTAGCAGAGCCTAGGGGTGGGCAGTCGGTTCTGGGGGCTTGGAAGCCAGGGATGGCGGACGAGAGCCCCATGGATGGGTTTATGCGTCCCCCAGAAGCTAGC
>JAOXRV010000211.1 GCA_025800435.1 Cellvibrionaceae bacterium
GGGGACGCATAAACCCATCCCTGGGGCTCTCGTCCGGCGTCCTGCCTCCCAAGCCCCCAGAACCCATCACCCACCACAAGGCTCTCACAGTCGATAAGCTCCAAAATCCCGCAAGCATCTTAAGATGCAAGCCCCAACACAAGGCTCGTCAACGAAGCCACCTTAGGGAAGAGCTCTCCTTAAGAGTCTTCTCTGCTAATAAGCAAGGGTCGCCGCATCCGGCCGCCGTGGGTCCGAGGCACCGTAGAGGTAGCCGCCTAAGGGAGCGATGGACTGGGTGCTGCCCATGGTGCGCGAATACTGTACTGTGTGGCCCATGGCTTTGAGCAACTTGACCGTGTCGAGACTGACCCCAGGCTCGACAAACACCTTATCGGGCATCCACTGATGGTGCATGCGCGGCACTGAGCTGGCCTCGGCGATATTCATTTCAAAATCAATGGTGTTGAGAATAATCTGTAATACGATGGTGATAATGGTACTGCCACCGGGGCTGCCGGTGGCCAGAATTGGCTGCCCATCTTTTAATACCAAAGTTGGCGTCATAGAGCTAAGGGGGCGCTTGCGCGGCTCAATCGCATTGGCTTCACTGCCCAGTAAGCCATAGGCATTAGGCTCGCCGGGCTTAGCTGAAAAATCGTCCATCTCATTATTGAGCAGAATGCCAGTGCCATCGACCACAATGCCGGTGCCATAGCTGTAGTTAATAGTATAGGTGTTGGAGACGATATTGCCCCAGCGATCAGCCACTGAATAGTGGGTGGTATCGTTGCTCTCTTTAGTAAAGTTTTTACTGGGGGCGACCTGGCTCGATGGCGTGGCCTTGTCTTTGGGCAGGCGCTCACGAATTTGGGCGGCGTATTTTTTGTCGATTAACTTGGCCACTGGCACCCGGTAAAAATCCGGGTCACCCAGGTGCATGCTGCGATCCGCATAGGCACGCTTCATGGTTTCGGTTAAGGTGTGCAGGTATTGGGCACTGTTGTGACCCATTAGCGCCAAGTCATAGCCCTCTAGTACATTTAGCATTTGCACCAGATGAACGCCGCCGGAACTCGGCGGTGGCATGGAGATTATATCGTAGCCGCGATAACTACCTTTAATGGCCTGGCGCTCTAGCACTTTATAATTTTTAAAATCATCCAGGGTAA
>JAOXRV010000214.1 GCA_025800435.1 Cellvibrionaceae bacterium
CTTACACTAGTCTTCGCTGGCTTCAAAGTCTAACAGCAGCGCGCCGCCGTCCACCAGTTCGCCCGCGGCAAAGAAAAAGTCTTTAACCACACCGGCGGCGGGGGCGCGAATGGTGTGCTCCATTTTCATCGCCTCCATCACCAGTAGGGCATCGCCTTTTTCAACCCTGCTGCCGGCCTTAACCAGGTGGGTGACCATGGTGCCGTTCATGGGCGCAACCAGACCGCCTTCGCCGCCGCTATCCTGGTCTTCACCGGTGTCGGGCACGGCCAGTTTAAAGCTGACTGCGCCGCTTGGGGTGTAGAGGCTAAAACCGTCACCGTGGGCGGCAATGGTGGCGCTTTGACGGTGGCCGTTAAGGTCTGCGCGCAGTTCATTGCCTTCGAGAATACCCTGGGCGGAAACGGTTTGTTCGCCCCAGGCGATGGTGTAAGTCGCCTGGCCATGGCGCTCTTCAACCGTGATGTCCAAGGGGTATTCCTGCTCGTGGTGCAAAATGGTGATGAGCTGTTTGTGGGGCTCGTTTAAACGCCAGTTGTCCGGGTTGTTCCAGGGTGAGGTGGCATCGATACTGGCCGCAGCTTTTGCTTGGGCGGCCTGGGCTTGCTGCAACATGATATAGAGACCGGCCAGGGGCAGTTCCTGTTGCAGGGTCTGCTGATCGTCGTGGAAGATCTCGGCGCTGTGCTTTTCAATAAAGCCGGTATCCAAATCCGCCGCCTTAAAGGCTTTGGCATTGGCCAGGTTATACAAAAAGTCCAGGTTGGTGGTAGTGCCGGAGATGCGGTATTCCTTCAGCGCCTTGCTCAGCCGGGCCAGGGCTTTTTCACGGCTCTCGTCCCAGACAATTAGTTTGGCAATCATCGGGTCATAATAGACGCTGACCTCATCGCCCTGGCGCACGCCGGTATCCACCCGCACAAATTCGCTCTCTTCGGGTGGCTGTAAAAACTCCAGCACGCCGGTGGCGGGCAAAAAGTCGTTGTCTGGGTCTTCGGCGTAAACCCGGGCCTCAAACGCGTGGCCGTTAATACTTAGCTGATCTTGGCTTAGCGGTAGATCTTCGCCGGCGGCGACGCGCAGCTGCCATTCCACCAGGTCTTGGCCACTAATATATTCGGTCACCGGGTGTTCGACCTGCAGGCGGGTGTTCATTTCCATAAAGTAGAAGGCGCCATCGGTGTCGAGCAAAAATTCCACCGTGCCCGCGCCCTGGTAATTAATCGCCTGGGCGGCTTTTAGGGCGGCTTTTCCCATCTCGACGCGCAGCTCGGGGCTCATGCCCGGGGCTGGGGCCTCTTCAATTACCTTTTGGTGGCGGCGCTGAACCGAGCAGTCGCGCTCGAATAGGTACACGCCATTACCCTTGCTATCGCAAAAGACTTGAATCTCCACATGGCGGGGCTGGGTCAGGTATTTTTCCACCAGCATATGGTCGTCGCCAAAGGCGTTCATGGATTCGCGCTTGGCCGCCTCCAAACCCTCGTCAAATTCGGCCTCGTTCCACACTTGGCGCATGCCTTTGCCGCCACCACCGGCGGCGGCTTTTAGCAGCACCGGGTAGCCCATATCGTCGGCGGCTTGTTTAATAATATCCCGGCTCTGATCTTCGCCGTGGTAACCGGGCACCAGGGGTACGCCGGCCTTTTCCATAATTTGCTTGGCTGCAGATTTAGAGCCCATGGCCTCAATCGCGCCCACTGGGGGGCCGATAAAGACGATATTGTTATCCGCACACTGGCGGCAGAAGTCGGCGTTCTCGGACAAAAAGCCATAGCCCGGGTGAATCGCCTGGGCGCCGGTGCTAAGGGCGGCGGCAATCACCTTGTCGCCCAATAAATAAGATTCCCGCGAGGGCGCGGCACCGATATGAATGGCTTCGTCGGCCATTGCCACATGCAGGGCGTGGGCGTCGGCATCGGAGTAGACGGCGACCGTGCGCACACCCATTTTTTTTGCGGTTTTAATAACCCGGCAAGCAATTTCACCGCGGTTGGCAATCAGTATTTTGCTAAACACTTTACTCGACATAGTCTTGTACCGTTTATTGAATCCAGTTGGGCGAGCGTTTTTCCAAAAAGGCGCTTAGGCCCTCTTGCCCTTGTTCGGATACCCGGATGCCGGCAATGCGGGCACTGGTATCCGCAATTAAATCACTGTCAATTTCGCGCCCGGCAATATCGGCCACCAGTTTTTTGGCCTCGGCCACCGCCCGGGGGCTATTGCCCAGCAGCGCCTCAATTAATTCATCGATCTTGTTATCGAGCTGGTCTTCTTCGACCACTTCGCTCACCAAGCCGAGGCTGGTAGCGACATCGGCCTGAAAGCGCTCGGCGGTTAAAAAGTAGCGGCGCGCCGCGCGCTGGCCCATGGCCCCAATCACATAGGGGCTAATGGTAGCGGGGATCAAGCCAATTTTAACTTCGCTTAAACAAAAGCTGGCCCGGGGGCTGGCTACCGCCAGATCGCAGCAGGCCACCAAACCCACGGCACCGCCAAAGGCCGCGCCCTGTACCCGGGCAATCGTCGGCTTGCTTAAAAAGTTTAGGCGTCTGAGCATTTCGGCCAGGGCATTGGCATCGTTTAGGTTTTCTTCGTAGCTGTAGCTGGCCATGCGTTTCATCCAGCCCAAATTGGCACCGGCAGAAAAGCTTTTGCCCTCGGCCGCCAGCACCACAATACGTACACTGTCGTCTTTATCGGCGGCGGCAAAGGCTTGGCTCAGCTCGGCGATCACGCTATCGTCAAAGGCATTGTGAATATCCGGCCGGCCCAGGCTAATGGTGCGTACGCCGCGCGAGTCGGTATTAGTTTTTACGGTTTGCTCTGTCATTGTCGACTCCTGCGCTTACATGCGGAAGACACCAAATTTGGTGTCCTCGATTTCGCGGTTTAAGCTGGCGGATATACACAGGCCCAAGACCATGCGGGTGTCGGCGGGGTCGATCACGCCGTCATCCCACAGGCGCGCCGAGGCGTAATAAGGGTGCCCCTGGTGCTCGTAGTTATCGATAATCGGCTGTTTAAAGCTCGCCTCGTCAGCGGCGCTCCAGTGTTCGCCTTTGGCTTGGTATTGGTCGCGTTTAACCTGGGCCAATACCCCGGCCGCCTGTTCGCCACCCATCACCGAGATACGCGCGTTGGGCCACATAAACAAAAACCGTGGGTCGTAGGCCCGGCCGCACATGCCGTAGTTGCCCGCACCAAAAGAACCGCCGATTAAAATGGTAAATTTGGGCACCTGGGCACAGGCCACGGCGGTAACCATTTTGGCGCCGTGTTTGGCAATACCGCCGGCCTCGTATTGTTTGCCGACCATAAAGCCGGTGATATTTTGCAAAAATACCAGCGGAATTTTGCGCTGGGCACACAGCTCCACAAAGTGAGCGCCCTTCTCGGCGGATTCGCCAAATAAAATACCATTATTGGCCACTATGCCTACCGGGTAGCCGTGGATACGGGCAAAGCCGGTAACTAAAGTAGTGCCGTAGAGGGCTTTAAATTCATCGAACTGGGAGCCATCGACAATGCGGGCAATAATTTCGCGCACATCGTAGGGCTGGCGCGAATCTTTGGGAATTACCCCGTAAATTTCTTTTGCCTCAAAGGCCGGGTCAACACTGGGCTGAATATCGCTATTGATAGGCTTTTTGCGATTTAAACGGCTGACCGCCTGGCGCACCAGTTGCAATGCGTGGTGGTCGTTCTGGGCATAGTGGTCGGCCACCCCGGAGGTGCGACAGTGTACATCGGCACCGCCTAAGTCTTCGGCGCTAACCACTTCGCCGGTGGCGGCCTTAACCAGTGGCGGGCCACCTAAAAAGATGGTGCCTTGCTCTTTAACAATAATCGATTCATCGGCCATGGCCGGTACATAGGCGCCGCCAGCGGTACAGGAGCCCATTACCGAAGCGATCTGTGGAATATTTTTAGCCGACATATTGGCCTGGTTATAGAAGATACGGCCAAAGTGATCGCGGTCGGGGAAGACATCGTCCTGGCGCGGCAGATTGGCGCCACCGGAATCCACCAGGGAGATACAGGGCAGGTGGTTTTGCTCGGCAATGGTTTGGGCGCGCAGGTGCTTTTTAACTGTTAGCGGGTAGTAGCTGCCGCCTTTGACGGTGGCATCGTTGGCGATAATCATACACTCTTGGCCGCTGACCCGGCCGATGCCGGTAATAATGCCCGCTGCCGCTACATGGTCGTCATAGACTTCGTGGGCGGCCAGTTGCGACAGTTCCAAAAATGGCGAGCCGGGGTCGAGCAAGTGTTTGACCCGATCGCGCGGCAGCAGTTTACCGCGGCCGACGTGGCGGGCCTGGGAGTCTTCGCCGCCGCCCTGTTTAATGGTGTTTAGTTTGTCTCGCAGGTCGTCCACTTGGGCCTGCATATGCTCGGCGTTTTCAATAAAGTCCGCCGCGCGGGTATTGAGTTTGGTGTGCAGTGTGGCCATGGCGAATTCTCGCTTCAGGTTAAAAATAAGTTGATCGTTCGATGCGGGCTTCGGTGCCGAGCCTTGGGGTGGGGGTAGCTTTGCCGCTCCGAATGCTGCATCCATGCGGCGACCCCGTTCCATCCAGGAGCCTAGTCGCGCCAAAGCTGCCCCCACTCCAAGGCTCTTGTCCGTGCCGTGTTAGAAATAGTGCCGGTGGCGTTCAACCCAGTTTAAATGTTTGGGCTTATTTGGTTTCGTTAAACAATTCACGCCCAATCAACATGCGCCGCACTTCGCTGGTGCCGGCGCCAATTTCGTAGAGTTTGGCATCGCGCAGTAGGCGGCCGGTGTCGTATTCGTTGATATAGCCGTTGCCGCCCAGGGTTTGGATGGCTTGCAGCGCCATTTGGGTGGCTTTTTCGGCGGTGTATAGAATCACTGCGGCGGCGTCTTTGCGGGATTCTTCGCCGCGGTCGCAGGCTTTGGCCACCGCGTATAAATAGGCCCGGCTGGCGGCCAGTTCGGTGTACATATCGGCCACTTTGCCTTGCATCAGCTGGAATTCGCCAATGGCTTGGCCAAATTGTTTGCGGTCGTGGATATAGGGCACGACAATGTCCAGACAGGCTTGCATTATGCCCACCGGGCCACCGGACAGCACGGTGCGTTCGTAGTCGAGGCCGCTCATCAGCACCGCGGCGCCCTTGTTAAGTTGGCCGAGGATATTTTGTTCGGGTACTTCGCAGTCTTGAAATACCAGTTCGCAGGTGTTGGAGCCGCGCATGCCGAGCTTGTCGAGTTTTTGGTGGCGGCTAAAGCCGGGGAAGTCGCGCTCGACAATAAAGGCGGTAATGCCACGGCTTTGGGCCTGGGTATCGGTCTTGGCGTAGATCACATAGGTGTGGGCGTCGGGGCCGTTGGTGATCCACATTTTATTGCCGTTGAGTATGTATTTATCGCCCTTTTTTTCGGCTTTGAGTTTCATGCTCACCACATCGGAGCCGGCATTGGGTTCAGACATGGCCAGGGCGCCAATGTGCTCGCCAGAGCAGAGTTTGGGCAGGTATTTGCGTTTTTGTTCGCGGCTGCCGTTTTTGCGAATTTGGTTGACGCACAAATTGGAGTGGGCGCCGTAGGATAAGCCCACCGAGGCCGAGGCCCGGGAGATTTCTTCCATTGCAATCACATGGGCCAGGTAGCCCATATTGGTGCCGCCGTATTCTTCTTCAACGGTTAGGCCCAGCAAACCCATGTCGCCAAACTTGCGCCACATGTCCATGGGGAATTCGTTGCTCTGGTCGATCTCGGCGGCCCGGGGGGCCAGTTCGGCCTGGACAAATTGGTAGACCGCATCGCGCAGCATGTCGATGTCCTGGCCCAGGTCAAAGTTCAATGTGGGGTAGCCTAGGTTCATGGTATCGCTCCGTTGAATCAGCTTATTGTGTTTTTAAGTCGTTGAGGGCGTCGATTACCCGGTCTTCAGATTCTTGCAGGTCGAGCATCATTACTTCGATATCGTGCAGCTGTTGCTGCAGGTAATTCTTGCGTTCGCGTATCTTCGCCAGCAGGGTGCTGAGCTGGTCTTCATTGCTGCCACCGGGGTTGTACATATTGATGATGTCCCGGCTTTCATCCAGGGTCAGGCCCAGGCGTTTACCTCGCAGTATCAGCTTGAGCTTGGTGCGATCGGCGGGGGAGTATATGCGGGTTTGGCCCCGGCGCGCGGGGGTCAAGAGGCCCTTATCTTCGTAAAAGCGAATGGCGCGGGTGGTTACATCAAACTCTTTGGCGAGTTCTGAAATGCTAAAGGTGTTGTTTTTATTGTCGCTGTTGTTGTTCACGCGCACGCTTCCAATGGGTTCAGGTCGGTCAACTATAGTCAAAGTTTACGTTAACGTAAAGGTAAGCCTTGTTTGGCGTGCTTGTTTTTTTGAGTGCCTGGCCGGTCTCGCCACCGGGCGCCTATATAAACCCTGTTATTTACCGCCCCAAGCTGGCAGGCTGTAGTGTTTATCGTGAGCGTATTTTAGGAAGCCCTTATGAGTCAGTTGTTTAACCGTATCCTTATAGCCAACCGCGGCGAGATTGCCCTGCGCATTGCCCGCAGCGCCGCCGAGCTGGGTATCGAAACCCTGGCGGTATACCCCCAAGACGATGCTGAATCTCGCCATGTTCAAGGTGCCGATAAAGCTGTATCAATACCTGGGGCAGGTGTAAGTGCTTACTTGGATGTCGGGGCGATGATTCAGGTCGCGCTTGCCGAGGGGGCCGATGCGATTCACCCGGGCTACGGTTTTTTATCCGAGAACCCAGCTCTGGCCCAGGCCTGTAACGATGCGGGTATTACCTTTATTGGCGCCCCGGCCGAGCTATTGGCCCAGCTGGGGGATAAAACCCAGGCCCGGACCCTGGCCGAAAGCGCCGGCCAACCATTGCTGGCCGGCATCAATCGGCCTTGCTCCCTGACCGAAGTGGAGGCATTTTACGCCGCCCACGGCCCGGTGATGATTAAAGCCTTAGCCGGTGGCGGTGGCCGTGGAATTCGTGCAGTGAGCGAGCAAGGCGAGTTACACGCGGCCTACCAAAGTTGCCAGAGTGAGGCCAAGCTGAGCTTTGGCAGTGGCGAGGTGTATGTGGAGCAGCTGTTGCCCAGGGCTCGCCATATTGAAGTGCAGATACTGGGTGACGGCCTGCAGGTGGCCCAGTTGGGTGAGCGCGAGTGCAGCTTGCAGCGGCGCAAACAAAAGCTGCTGGAAATAGCCCCGAGCCCAAGTCTGGGCGCCGATCAGCGCCGGGCTATTATCGACTCGGCGCTGGCGCTGGCGCAGGCGATTAATTATAAGGGCCTGGGCACCTTTGAATATCTGCTGGATGCGCAGGACCCCAGCAAGTTTTACTTTATGGAGATCAACCCGCGTATTCAGGTTGAGCATACCATCACCGAAGAGATCAGCGGCCAGGATTTGGTCGCCCTGCAAATTCAATTGGCCGCCGGCCGCCCCTTGGCCGAGTTGGGTTTGGATAAACACAGTGGCGATGCCAATCGCGGTTTTGCTATTCAAGCGCGAGTGAATTTAGAGAGCCTGGCCGCCGATGGCAGTGCCAAGGCCGCCGCTGGTGTGCTCAGCCACTACCAGCCGCCGCGGGGCCTGGGTATTCGGGTGGATGACTATGGCTATAGTGGCTATTGCACCAGCCCCAGTTACGATAGTTTATTGGCGAAGGTTATTGCCAGCGGCCGCGACTACCCAAGTGCCCTAAAAAAACTGGGCCGGGCCCTGGCCGAGTTTGAACTGCAAGGCCCCAGCAGTAACCTGGGCTTGCTGTGCAAATTGCTTGGTCATAAGCAAGTGATCAGCAATGAGGTGGATACCGAATTTGTAGAGCGCAGCTTGAGCGAGTTGCTGCAAACCGAGCACCGAGCTCGCTTTAGCAGTAACGCCGATACGGCGGCCGCGCAAATTGTGGAAGACGATATACCCCCCGGCAGTTTTGCCCAGCGCTCACCCACCGCCGGTGTATTAACCGCCCTGTGTGTGGAGGTGGGCGATGAGGTGCAGCAGGGCCAAGACCTGGCGGTGGTCGAGGCGATGAAGATGGAGTTCCCGATCAAGGCCAGCCACCACGGCTGGGTGACCGAGCTTAAATTTGAATTGGGTGCGGTGGTGAACGAGCAGGCCCTGATTATGCTGGTGGAGGAAAACGAGGCCGCCAGCCATTTGGGCAGCAGTGAAGCCGAGCTGGACTTGGATAGCATTCGCGCCGATTTGCAGGAGTTTATCGAGCGCCGCAATAAAACCCTGGATGAGCATCGCCAAACCGCCGTGGCCAAGCGCCACAGCAAGGGCATGCGCACCGCCCGAGAAAATATCGACGATTTAATTGACCCCGGCAGTTTTAATGAATACGGCGCTTTTGCCCTGGCCGCCCAGCGCAAAATACGCAGTGTGGAAGAACTGATCGAGGTCAGCCCGGCTGATGGTATGGTGGCCGGCACCGCCCAAATTAATGGCGCCCAATTTGGCGAAGAGGCTGCTCGGGCCATGGTACTGAGCTATGATTACACCGTCTTTGCCGGCACCCAGGGTATGATGAACCACAAGAAGACCGACCGGGTGCTGGGCATCGCCAAAGATTGGCAGCTGCCGGTGGTGCTTTTTGCAGAAGGCGGTGGCGGTCGCCCCTCGGATACGGATTTTGCCGGTGTCGCCGGGCTCGACTGCCACACCTTCTCGGCCATGGCCGAGCTATCGGGCCTGGTGCCCACCGTGGGTATTGTGGCCGGGCGCTGCTTTGCCGGTAACGCCGCCTTGCTGGGTGTGTGTGATGTCACCATCGCCACCGCCAATGCCACCGTGGGTATGGGTGGCCCGGCCATGATCGAAGGCGGCGGTCTGGGCAAATACAGCCCTGAAGAAGTCGGCCCGGTCGAGCTGCAAGGCCCCAATGGGGTGATCGATATTCTGGTTGAAGACGAGGCGGCGGCAGTGGCCGCTGCCAAGCAATACCTGGGCTATTTTCAAGGCCCGCTGGATCGGTGGGAGCAGCACGACCCGCGCCTGTTGCGCCACGCCATCCCCGAAAATCGTATGCAAATTTACGATGTTAAGCAGCTGATTGAACAACTGGCCGATGTTGGCTCGGTGTTGGAGCTGCGGCCCGAATTTGCCCGGGGTATGATTACCGCACTGGTTCGTATTGAAGGCAAAGCCATGGGCCTGGTGGCCAATAATCCGCGCTATTTGGGCGGTGCCATCGATGCTGAGGGCGCCGATAAAATGTCGCGCTTTATGCAATTGTGCGATGCCCACGGTCTGCCCATTTTATCCCTCTGCGATACCCCTGGGTTTATGGTGGGGCCAGAGTCCGAGGCCAAGGCAACTGTGCGCCATGTGTCGCGCATCTTTGTTACTGCCGCCAGTATTGGGGTGCCTTATATTACCCTGGTTACGCGCAAGGGTTATGGCTTGGGTGCTCAGGGCATGGCCGCTGGTAGCTTCCACAACCCCATGTTGACGGCAGCCTGGCCCTCGGGTGAGTTTGGTGCCATGGGTATTGAAGGCGCGGTGCGCTTGGCGGCGGCCAAACAATTGGCCGCCATTGAAGACCCAGAGCAGCGCCAGGCGGTATTCCAAAAAATGGTGGACAAGATTTACGAAAGCGGTAAAGCTCTAAATATGGCCAGCTATTTGGAAATTGACGCGGTGATCGACCCACTGGAAAGTCGCCAGTGGATTGGGCGCGCACTGCAGGCCGCACCCAGGCGCAAAGATCGAGGGGCGGTTATAAATAGGCCTTGTGTGGATACCTGGTAATACTGTGTTACCGTTTTAATCCATTTTAAATGAGCTGCTTGGCAGCTGGCCAACGAATAGTAAAAATTATCAAAACAGGCCGTAAGGCTAAGGGTGTCAGGTGAACAAACTCTACAGTGATATCAATACCCAGTTGCAAGGTTTAATTGCCGGTGAGGATGATTGGATTTGCAATCTTGCCAATACTGCTGCCTTGCTGTGGCAATACCTGCCAGAGATAAACTGGGCGGGCTTTTACCTTAGCAAGGGCGACGAACTGGTACTGGGCCCCTTCCAGGGTAAACCCGCCTGTACCCGTATCGCCCTTGGGCGCGGTGTTTGCGGTACTGCTGCGGCCCAGCAGGAACCCCAGTTGGTGCATGATGTGCACGCCTTTCCCGGTCATATCGCCTGCGATACCGCCTCCATGTCTGAGGTGGTGGTGCCGATGATTAAAGACGGCAAGGTAATAGGGGTGCTGGATGTGGATGCGCCGGTTAAATCCCGCTTTACCCAGGTGGATATAACCGGGCTTCAAGCGGTCGTCGAGCAGCTGCTGGCCAGTGACAGCTGCCCTAGGGTAGCGTAGAGTTGGTTCTAACTGCCCAAGTAACGCTTGCGTTTGGCGGGCTTTAATTTGTGTAAATCGGCAATAAACAAGCCATCCAAGCAGTCGCCAAAGTCTGGGTCCACACTAAAAGTCAGCAGCTGAAAGCCATCGCCTTCAAACAGTGCGGTGTATTGCTTAAACAGCACCGGCATTTTATAGCCCGTTTCATTAAAGCGTTCTTGCAATAATTTTAAAGCTTCGTCTTTGCTCAGGTGGTTATAGTCTGCCGCCAATTGCTGCTGGCTTTCTAGGCTCAGGCGATAGGGCTGCTTGGCCGTGGCCCACTGCTTTTTGGCCGAGAAAAAGTGCTGGTAGTAATGCACCAGTTGATCCATCAGGGTGCGAGGATAGCGTGCACTCATGCTGACCGGGCCAATTAAATAGCGCACGTCGGGGTTGTGGCGCAGATAGGCACCAATGCCCTGCCACAGATAATCCAAGCTGGCCTTGCCCCAGTAATCGGGGTTTACAAAACTGCGGCCAAGCTCCAGGCCCTGTTCTAAAAACGGGGTAAAACCTTCTTCAAACTCGTACAGTGAGCTGGTATATAAACCTTGCTTGCCGTGCTCGGCAATAATCTTGGCGGCCTCGCCAATGCGGTAGGCGCCGGCAATTTCCAGGCGCTGGCTGTCCCACAGCACCAGGTGGCGGTAGCTTTTGTCGTATTGGTCTAGGTCGCGATTGCCACCAGTGCCTTCGCCCACTTTGCGAAACGCCACTTCGCGCAGGCGGCCAATTTCTTTGATTAGGGTTGAGCCCTCTTCGTACTCGGCCAGCAAGATACGGTTTTGATCGCGGGTTTCACCGAGCAGGCGTGCTTGGTTTAATTGCTGTACCAACTGCTGGCGGTCTTCCGGGTGGGCTATGGTTTTTTCGGTGATAAAAATAGGTTGGCGGCGCTTGCCAATTTTATACAAATGCTTGCGCAGGCGACGAATCAGGCCGCGATCGCCCAGCTTTTCGTTGCTTAGGGCCGAGGCGGGAATGGTCTCGCCGATGCGGAACTGAATTTGCGCCGATTGCTTGTTAAACATTTCCCGCGCCAGCAGGGCGGTGCCCAGGGGTTTAAACAGCATTGAAGAGGCATAGAACAACAGCGAGTTTTTGGCGCCAATAAACACCGGTAGCAGCGGTGCCTTGGCCTTGCGTGCAAAGTGCAAGAAGCCCGAGCGCCAGCGGGTGTCTTTTACCCCGGTGGGGCGAGCACGGGAAACTTCGCCAGAGGGGAAGATAATAATCGCCTCTTCGCGCTCTAAGGCTTCCATAACTGCGCGATAGCTTTTGCGGGTGCTGCTGCCGCCCATATTATCCAGTGGGATAAACAGTGAGTGCAGGGCGTCGAAGTTCATCAACATATCGTTGGCGACAATTTTTACATCCCGGCGCACTTCACCTACCAGGCGTAAAATGGCCAGACCGTCGAGGGAGCCAATTGGGTGGTTGGCAATAATCACCACTCGGCCCTGTGCCGGAATATTATTGCGGTCGCGGGTGCTGACGCTGTAGCTAAAATTAAAGTAGTCGAAGACCTGATCGATAAACTCAAAGCCACTGAGATCGCCATTCTCTTCCAGAAACTCGTTGATTTCATCGGAGTGGGTGATCTTTTTAATCAGCGATAAAGTGGGTTTGCGAATTAACTCCGGCTGCTGGGAGAAGTTCGGAAATTTATTATTAACCGCTTGTTCAATATCAATCATAGTCAACCTACCTGTGCTTATCGGCGTAGGATGCGCACATTAAGTGACCAGATGATTACGCGCAGGTGACAGTTGTGTGACAGGGGCAGGCTAGCCCCAAAGGCTCACACCCAGGCCGGCTTATTTTTGCGCTTGCAGGTGGCGCAATTGGTCATTGAGCAGGTCGACATAGGGCGGCTTGATGGCGTCGATATAAAAGTTGTGCTGGTCTTCACTTAGCTCCAGTTGCTCGGTCAACTGGGTCTCGGCCAGCAGGGTTTTGTCCGCCAGTACACTGGCGTGGGGTAGGGCATCCAGCTGGCTGCGCTGGATCTGGCTGCCCCGGTAGGCGGCAAATAAATCGCTGTAACTTTCACCTTTGGCGGGGGGTAGTATGGCGGCTTTAAAATGCAGTTTAATACCATCCCGGCTGCGGCCCAGCTCAACCAATAGTTTGGTGGAGCAGATGGCGTTAAAGATGGCCTGCTCGTGGCTGACTTCTTCATCGCTGTGAAAACCGCAGTGAAAAGAGTGGCCGTCTACCCACAGCAGCTTGCCACTATAGAGTGACAAAATGGCTTGCAGTTGCTGATTTACCTCGCCTAGCAGCTCTTCCAAAGCGGTGGCGCTAAGCTGTTTTTGTAAGCTGGCCAGGTTGCCACTTTGCACCACCAGCCAGGCGACCAGCTGTGGCTCGGGGGCTGCGGGCTCGCTCGGGCCAAGTTGCAGCAGCGGCGCATTGCCCTGTTTGCTGCGGTGTTGCCAGTAGATATTGATCAAGGCCCCAGCCAATAAAATAAGCGCCAACAGGCCCAATGCCCCTTGGTTTTCCTGCTCCACAAAGGCGTCGGAGTCTACCCCGACGCTGACATAGCCGGCCACCGAATCGTGCAAGTTAATGGGGGCGGTAAATTCGCTTTGGTCTTTATTGCCGCCGCGCTGACGCGCGGTTTTGCCAGCCTGGGCCAGCAGTTTATTGTCCACCGAATGGAAGGTGACACTGGCGATGCCGCGCTCGCGCTTGGCGTTCTCGGCCAGTACCTGCAGGCTGACTAAATCGCGGGTCAGGGCGGGGCTTTCGGCCTGTTGGGCGATATTGCGTGCCAGCATCTGGCCATAGCTTTGGTTGAGGTGTTGGCGCTGCTGTTGCAGTTTGTTTTGGTTGGCCCAGCCCAGCACCAACACGGCTACTAGAGCGCCGAGTAAAAATGCAGAGAGTTTTGGTAGGGCGGGCAGCTTCATAGGGGCTTCTTATCCTGGGGTGGTGTTTTCGGTCGCGGCCACAGGGGGCAGCGGGGGCGACTATTGTAGTGCTGATATCTGAACCCCAGCATTCTACCTGTAAGACTATTGTCTTGGCCATGGCCTTTCTTGGCTTGCCTTGGCCTGCAGCCCTGCGGGGCCTATAATGGCGGCCCTTTGATCAGCCCTAGAGAGAAGCCCGTGTTACCGCCCCTAGCCCTAACCGAAGCCGCCCAGGCCGACGCCAATATTCGCGCCCTAAATCTCACCGCCGCAGAAGCGTTTGCCGCCGACCAGCACAGCCCGCGCCTGGTGCTGATGGCTAAGCAGCCCGGGGCACTTGCCGAGGTTTTGGCGACCCTTGCGGATTGGCCCCTGCGCGGCTTAGACAGCCTGGGGGCTAAGGCCTGGCAGTTGTTTTTAACTAGCCCCCTGGATGATGCCCAGCGCGAGCAGTTAGCGGCTAAGAAGCTTGAGGCCGAGCAGCTGGGCTTTGACCTAAATTATCTAGCCCAGGGGCCAGCGCACTGGCTGCAGGGCAATGGCCTGGCCTGTTTTGATATGGACTCCACCCTGATTCAGGTTGAAGTGATCGACGAACTGGCCAAAGCTCACGGGGTGGGCGAGCAGGTTTCGGCGGTGACCGAGGCGGCCATGCGCGGCGAGTTGGATTTTATTCAGAGCTTTAGCCAGCGTATGGCCAAGTTAAAGGGGCTTGAGGAAACCGTTTTGGCTGAGATTGCCGCCAGTTTGCCGGTCAGCGAGGGCATGCCCGAGTTGATTGCGGGGCTGCAGGCCCTGGGCTATAAAACTGCGATTCTCTCCGGTGGTTTTGATTATTTTGCCCGCCACCTGCAAAAGCTCTACGGTTTTGATCATGTATTTGCCAATACTTTGCATATTGTCGACGGTAAGCTCACCGGTGAAGTACACGGCCGGGTGGTTGACGGTGCGCGCAAGGCCGAGCTGTTGCAGCAGCTGGCGGCCCAGTACGAGCTGGATTTAGACCGCACCATCGCCGTCGGTGACGGCGCCAACGACCTGCCCATGCTCGGCCTGGCCGGCCTGGGTGTGGCCTTTCGGGCCAAGCCAATTGTGCGGGCCCAGGCGAGTTTTAGTGTGACTGAGTTAGGTTTGGATGGTGTTTTATATATTTTAGGCCAAAGTAAATAACTTAAGTTACCGTAGTGCCTTCGTTGCCGGCACCAAACCCTAGCGTTGTTGCACATCTAAGCCGATGTGTCTGTATAACTAAACCACACTCTCGCGTGCAAACTATCAGCTGGGCTCGATGTAAGCTAAAGGGGTGGGGTGTACTTTCGCAGTGACTAGGCTTCCGGATGAAACGGGGGCAGCTACATGGATGTAGCGCATTGGAACGGAGAAAGTGCACCCCACCCCTTTAGCTGGGTTTATGTTACTTAAGTTGGTATGCCGAGTGACATCAACCATCCATGGTGAAGTCATAATCCATGGTGGTGCTTGGGGCTTGTAGGTAGTGGCCCTGGATATAGTGCACCCCGCCGGACCACAGGGTGGAGAGGATGCTGGCGTTTTCAATCTGGGTGATAAAAGTGGTTTTGCCGGCTTTGTGCAACTCGTTCAGCAGTTGTAGCAGGGCATCGGGGCTCTGGTTGTTGTTTTGAATATCCAGCGCAAATGAACCGTCTACTTTGTACAGCTTGGTGGCCATCTGTTCGATGGTGTTGGTCGGGTTGAGCGAGCAGCCAAAATTGCTGATTAAACAGGTCGATTCTAACTTGGCCACTTCATCCAAAAAGCTCTGGGTATCGTTGAGGTTGAGATTGGCGTCTTTCTCGCTGATTTGAAATACCACATGATCGGGCTTAATGCGCGCAGTTTCCAACACCCGTTTTACCCAAGCGATCAAGGTGCGGTCGCGAATCGAATCGGCGCTGACGGTGATCATTAAATTGGTGTTGGGGTGGCGGCTGCGCTGTTTGGCCAGCGCCTTCATCGACTCTAGTATCACCCAGCGGTCGAGCTTGGCGCCGCTGCCGATGGATTTGGCCAGTTCGAGAAAATTGCTAGGGGATACCTCATCGCCGGATTTATCCAGCATGCGCAGCTGTACCTCGTAGTACTCTTGGCTGGAGCCGCGCAGGGAAATAACGGGCTGGAATAGCAAGCGGAAACGGTTTTCGCTCAGGGCCTCTTGTATTTCGTCGACACTGGTGCCGCTGCCAATTTGCTTGGGTTCATACAGTTTAACTTGGTTGATATTTTCTTCGCTGTTGCGAATATCATTCAGCGCGCCGGCGGCCTGGTTGATAATGGTATCGCTGTCGATACTGTTCTCATTGATCAGGGCGATACCAATGCTTACGGTAAATTGGGCGGTGCGGCCACCGGCCTCAACAATGGCGTTGGCGCATTTTTCTAAAATACTTTGGCTGGTTTGCTCGATGGCCGATACGGTGGTTTGTTGGCTCAGCACCATAAAGGCATCGTCGGCAAAGCGGCCCAAAATATCAGTGTCATCCAGGCAGGGCTGCACCACCGCGGCAATTTGCTTGAGTGTGTCCTCGCTGGCGGCCAGGCCGACCTTGTTTTGCACCTGCTCGTAAAAATCGTCGATTTCAATCAACAATACACTGGCCTGAGGGGCCGGGCTGGCCAGCAGTTGGTTGATGTTGTCGACCAAGTGTTGGCGGTTCCACAACTCGGTGGCCGGGTCGCGGTTTTTAATCTTTTGCATTTCCAGGGCCAGATCCTGGTCTTGGTCTTGGCTGGGAATGCGCAGTTCGATGCAGGGCTCTTCTTCGTAGCGGCCGTGGCTGAGGTTTATTTTAAGGGCGACCTCACTGCCATCGGCGCAATTGGCTCGAATTTTTTCCTGGCGCTTGCCCTGCTCGTCGCCCTGTAGGGTAAAGTCCTGCAGAGTGCGTTTAAACTCGGCCTGCTGGGTCTCGCTAATAAGGTCGATAATCGGAGTATAGGCCACGTCTTCGATATCTTCGTAGCCAAAGCTCTCGGCAAAGGAGGCGTTTACATAGAGGCACAGGCCATCTTGGATAAAGGCGATGCCGTCGCGAGAGCTATCCAGCAACTCGTGCGCACGCTGCTCGGCCTCGCGGCGCTTTTTATCGGCGCTGATACGGGACTGGCGCTGCTGGCGGTTGTTTATTTCACGGTCGATCACCAGCAGCAGGTGTTGGTCTTGGTCCAGCACGACCACATCGGCGGCGCCGCGTTTCATGCCTTCGACTACAGTCTGGGTGTCGTCGTCAGTGCTTTGCAATATAACTGGGATGTCTTTATTGACACGGAAGATGGTCTGTAGGCATACATCGGTATCGCTGGCACTGTCCTGGGCGATCATTAGATCCCAGTTTTGGCCTTGGATCAGGGCTTCTATGGTCTCGGCATTAACCAGCTGTGCACGGGTATTTTTACCGGCATTGTGCAGCATGCTGATCAAACGCTCGGCTTCAGCTTCCGAGTCGTTGAGAATAAGTAACCTGAGTGTGTGATCAGATATCATCGATAGTCATTATGATCCCGAGTGTTATGCCCCTATAGAGAGGGCGCACAATACTACCTTATCGCTTAGGCACATAAAAGCCGTTAGGATTTAAACCGATCAAAGTTTTGATCTGTTTTGTGTCGAGCGTCAAAACTGTTTATTCAGGGCGACCAGAGGTGCCCTAGCTACCTTCCAGGGGTCTAAACGCAAACACACTAATGGCGGCAGTCTCCATGGTTTTGCGCATTAATTGGGCGGTTTTTTGTTGGCCACGCTGGGTCAGGCGTACCTTTTGCCCCTCTTGAAAGGGTACCGAAGGGGTCAACAGGCAAGGTGTGGGGCGCTCTGGCTTTTGCTCGGGTAGGTAAAATGCCCGCAAATAGTCCACATCGTCACCGCTTTTGTGAATAATCGAGGCCCCATAGGGGCGCGCCATGGCCGATACCAGCTCTACCCCTAAACGGCTGCTGCCCCGGTTTTGCCGCACCCAGCGAACCAGCCCTAGAGTCCAGTGCTCGGCATCGGGTTCGCGCAGGGCAATCAGCTCCCCAGATTTCAGGGTTTTAGGCACATTCTTGCGCCAGTGCAGGCAATAGCCTTTGTGGCTGCGGTCCTCGGTCTGCACCGTTTGAATGGGGAACTTCTTTGCGGCCTGTTCGCGCTCGCGTTTAACCAGCTGTTTTTCAATATCCAGGGTCGAGAATAGCAGCGGGTCAAAATTGCGGCCGCTGCCCTCGGCATCAAAGGCGTTCGACCAGGGGTCATCGTCAATCTGCACTTCCGGTTTGTGGCGCTGATGCAGATAGGGGTTATTGTC
>JAOXRV010000254.1 GCA_025800435.1 Cellvibrionaceae bacterium
CGCTCAGGCCTTGAGGCAAAGACGCTAGCAAGGCGCTCACTCGAAGGCATGCTGGGCGCACGTCGAGAGTGAGCAACGCCGCTAGGGTGCTTGCCTCAAGGCCCCGAAGGGCGGGCCCTAAAGCGCACACCTGCTGCGCCCGGCTACTTATAAAGGCGGCCGGTATTCACCGCGCAGCGCGCCTTGTAACTGTACGCTATAGGGTCCCGCTGAGCATCATCGAGTTATTCAGAGGTGCCCTAGGGTACTGAAAAATAGTAGCGGCTTATTAGGCCTATTAATTATGCCAAATAGGCAGAATTTTGCGCTTATACTATGCTTAATGGGCAAAACTTAAACAAATCACCCCATGAGTAGGGGTTTTATCATAGGGGAGCCCTACATGAAAGCATCGGATTTGATGGTCAAATGCCTGGAAGAAGAAGGCATTGAGTATATCTTTGGCGTACCCGGTGAAGAAAACGCCGATTTTATGATGTCGCTGGAAAAGTCGGACAAGATTCGATTTATTCTTACCCGCCACGAACAGGGCGCAGCGTTTATGGCCGAGATATACGGCCGCTTAACCGGCAACCCCGCCGGCTGCTTGGGCACCCTTGGCCCCGGTGCCACCAACCTGATTACCGGGGTGGCCGATTCCAATATGGACCGCGCGCCAATGCTGGTGTTAACCGGCCAGGGCGCCTCTACCCGGCTGCACAAAGAATCCCACCAGGTGATGGATGTGGTCGGCATGTTCGAGCCGGTGACCAAATGGGCCACCACCGTCTGGCACCCAGAAAATATACCTGAAATAGTGCGCAAAGCAGTGCGCCTGGCGCGCAGCGAAAAACCCGGTGCGGTGCATATTGAGCTGCCTGAGGATATCGCCGCCCTGCCCATCGATAAAGAACCCCTAAGCGTGCGCCGGGCCCGCCGCCCAGTGCCCGATGACAAAATTATGGACCGCGCCTTTGAGCAGATCAAAAATGCCAAGCGGCCGCTGATTATTGCCGGCAATGGCTGTATCCGCACCCGCGCCTCTAAACAGCTGCGCGCCTTTTGCGAAAAAACCGGCATCGGCGTAGTCAGCACCTTTATGGCCAAGGGCTGTGTGGATATGGACGCGCCCTATTGTTTGTACACCATTGGCCTGGGCGCCAAGGATATCCCCGCCTGCGCGGTCGATGCCTCGGACCTGATTATCACCCTGGGCT
>JAOXRV010000274.1 GCA_025800435.1 Cellvibrionaceae bacterium
GGTTGCCTTGGTCTTGGGCATAGACTGGCAGGCTCGCCGCGGTTGTGGTCGCTAAGGTGGCGATGACTATCGGTTGGTATCGCATTGCTCACTCCTCAAGTTTTTTATTATCACGATTAAGGCATTTATCGTTATCCGTAATTACCGATAGCTTGAGCCAAGGCCAAGCAAACGACAATGTCTGCTGTGGCCATATCCTTATCATTTTTGGCCACGCAATTGCTGGGGCGTTTGAGCAAAATGTTTTTTTACACTGCGATAAAAACTGGGGGGCTGTTGGTAGCCCAATAAGTAACTGATTTCCTGTAATGGTAAATGAGTATTGCAAATATAATCAGCCGCCAGTTCCATTCGCACTTCGTTTACCAAACTGCGATAACTGCGGCCAACTTTTTGTAAGCGGCGATGAAAGCTGTGGCTGGGCAGAGAAAATTCCGCCGCCATTTGCGCCAAACTGGGAAAGCCTTCGCGGGGTTTTAACAATAGGCGTTCGCGCACCTGCTCGACCAAGTCGTTGGCGCTGGGCAATTGCCGGCGAATTTTTTGGTACTGGCGCCGGCTCAGCTCGGCCACCCCGGCATCGAAGCTGTTAAAGGGCTGCTCATACCAGTGTGCGGCAAATGACAAACTCGACACATCGGCATCAAATTGAATCTGGCCCGCAAATAACTGACGGTAACTGTGGGCATACTCGGGCGCACTGTAGGCCAGTGTCATCTGCGCATCCCCAGCACTAGCCAGGGCAGGCAAACGCTGCAACAACCACTTCCAGGTGCCAAACAACCACTCTTCTGTCAGCGCCCGGCGCCGTCCGGGTAGGTGCTCGATACCGCTCAAACCAATAATGACCCGGTTCTGCTCAAGCACCGTCTCGACCTGCAAGGGATGGTGCAGGGCCGAGTCCGCGTGCAAACTCAATTGCCAGGATTTGCGCAGGTTCTCAGCACTTAGCATGGCGTAGGCCAACACCCCGAGATCGGTAATATCGTAGCTGTAACCCAAGCGCAGAAAAAAATCCGTATCACCTAGGGCTTCGGTACTGGCTTGCAATAAGCGGTAATACTGTTCAAAGCTAATCGCAGTAGCACCCTGCCCAGCCAACAATTGTTGTAGCTGGGATCGACCCAGGTGTAATACCAGTGCCAGCTCGCGCTGACCCAGGGTAGCGGGATAATGTTGTAACTGCTGATAAAAGCGCAGCAAAAGGCGATTGGCATTTAGCATGGTTGCGATTGGTTTTTAGGATTTGGGCAAAAGTGTTAAATAATGCTAGTCACTTGTCAATTTATGCTAGCGCTGCTTATCAAGCTCACTGCTAAGCTAGGCGCACATCCGTTTGCTGGGCAGGGGCGAGTCATGTCATTTAGTCACAATTATTTATCCAGTCACACCGGCCAGGGTGCTGGCCTGGCCGACACAATCTTACGCAACGGTACAATCTATACGGTTGACCCATGCCAGCCCTGGGCCGAGGCGGTGGCAATTAAAGACGGCCACTTTTTGGCGGTGGGCAGCAATGAGCAGATACAAACCTACTGCGATCAGCACACCCAAGTAGTTGATTTACATGGTCGCTTTGCTATGCCCGGCCTATACGATATGCACACCCACCCAGATCTGAGCCTGGCCCCCACTTATGCAGGCTATTACGAAACTCCGGTGGAGGACCCCAGTGTGGACGAGCTGCGCGAGTCACTGCTGCAATACGCCGAGGCCAGGCCCGAGCAGGAATGGATTTTTGGCCAGCACTTTGTCCACTTTCAATTTAAAAAAGCCGGCATTAACCCCGACAAACACTGGCTGGATTCGGTAATCAGTGATCGTCCGGTGGCGATCCACGATCGCTCTTGGGGCTGTATGTTGGTTAACAGCAAAGCGCTGGCGCTGGCCGGCATTGACGACAACACCACTGACCCAAGCAACGGTTACATCGAGCGCGATCCACTCAGTGGTGAGGCCACCGGCATTTTGGTCGATGGTGGCTACGCCTTAATTCACGCGGTAATGCCGCCACCACCAGCAGCGGCGCTGGAGCGCGCCTACGGCGACGCGGTGCGCTACCAAAACAGCCGCGGCGTGGTCGGCAGTAAATATGTGCACGTCTGTGAAAACCGCTTGGATGCCCTAAGAGCTCTGGACAATCGCGGCGAGTTAACGCTTCGAGTAGAGGCCGCAATTAGCTGGCAGGACGATTTATTTCCGGTTAAACGACGCTGGCAGTTACTGGCCGGCGAACGCCACTACTACCGCAGTAACCGCCTCAATGCCAACGCGGTAAAGTTTCACTTTGACGGCACCCACGGCTCGTTTTCCTCTTACCTGGCCAGCCCCTGGCCCGGCGAGAGCGACTGGCGCGGCGGCCTCAACCTGAGCCCTGAGCATATTCACGATATGGTGGTGGATATGGATCGACGCGGCATCCGGGTGATCGCCCACTGTGTCGGCGATGGCGCCTCGGATATATATCTCGATGCCGTTGCTCGCGCCCGTGAAATCAATGGCGATAATGGCCCCATGCACCAGTGTGCCCACAGCACGGTACTGCTGGATGAAAACCTGCCGCGCTTTGCCCAGTTAAACGTAAGCGCAGAATTTTCGCCAGTGGGTTGGCTGCCCGAACCCTATGCCCGTGCCCGCGAAGTAATGGGGGCCGAACGCTTTGAGCGTATGTATAACTTTAAAGGGGTATTGGAAAACGGCGGCAATGCGGTGATGGGTACCGATTGGCCGGTATCCAATATCAATTGTTGGGCGGGTTTTGAAGCCATGATCACCCGCCAGCTACCCTGGAGCGACGACGACGATAAATTTCACGGCGAGGGCATTAGCCTGGCCCAGGCAATTGAGGTGATGACTATTAACGGCGCCCGCTGCATGGGCATGGCCGCTGAGGCCGGTAGCATTGAAGCCGGCAAGCGGGCCGATATCATTGTGCTGGAGCGCAATTTATTCGAGCAACAAGTGCGAGGAAATATGCACAATATCCAGGTCGATTTAACCTTTGTCGACGGCCAATTGATGTGGGACCGCTTGGCCAATGAGCAAACCTTGGCGCTAAAGCCCAAATGGCGAGCGCATCAGGTGATCGATTTCTCCGACAAACACTGAGACCGGGGCTGCGCCATGGCAAAAATAGCCGCGAGTTTAATCTGTGGGTTTCTGGGAGCGGGCAAAACCAGTCTGCTTAACTATATTCTCAACAGCAGTGCCGACCTCAGCGATACCGTGGTAATGGTCAACGATTTTGGCGCAATCAATGTGGACGCCGAGCTGCTGATCAGCGCCGAGCAAAAAACCATTGCCCTGAGCAACGGCTGCCTATGTTGCAGTGTCGAGGATGATTTAATCGGCCAGCTGCTACTGCTGAGCCAGAGCAAGCCCAGGCCTAAGCGACTGCTGATTGAAACCAGTGGTATTGCCGACCCCAACCGGGTGTTGCACTGTTTTAACTACCCCCAACTGCAGCCCCACTATTATATTGATGCGGTATTAACCCTGGTGGATATCGAACAGTTTAACGACCTCGAACGAGACAGCAGGCAACTGGCCGAGGCCCAGTTATGCGCAGCCGATATTCTGGTGCTTAACAAAATCGATCTTATCGGCGCTGAACAAATAGAAGATTTTCTGGGCCAGTGGCGTTTTCCCAGCAGCCGAGTTATTCAAACCCAATGGGGTAGAGTTGCGGCCGAACTAATATTTGATCTCGGCCACGACCCCAGTAAAGATAAGCCCCAGCAGCGAGCCCCGGCCTTTAGCCGGGGCCACTGGCAGCGGCCAGGCCCGATCGAGGGGGCCAAATTACAACAGGCCCTAAGCCAACTGCCCGCGGAGGTTTACCGGGTAAAAGGCTGGGTTCAACTGCACGGCCGCGAAGGCGAAGCTCTGGTGTTGCAACAGGTCGGCCAGCGCTTACAAATACTCAGCGATCACAGCCCCCAGGCAGCGCCAGGGCGTGGCAATCAATTGGTGTTTATCGGCGCCGAGGGTGTGGATATGCCGCAGTTGCTCGAAAGGTTTGAACGGGGACTGGTTTAGCTAAGATACCCCTAAATTACTCGGCCAATAAATAAATCGCCAGCGCCCGGCGTTTAGCAATATCCAGTGGGTAAGCGGGCATGGGCGCATTGGGGCTCAGGAAATAATTCGCCAACTGGGCCATGCTATAGCGGCTGGAGAGGCCGTCCAGGGTTTTACCGCCGGCCTCGCCCTCGCCGTTAAATAGGTGGCAGCTGGCACAGGGGTATTGCTGATACAGGGCTTCACCCTCGGCGATGCCAACGCGAAGCTCCTCGGTGCTAAGGCTGGCAAATTGCTTGTCTTCAATTTTTTTCGCGGCCAAATCCACCAGGGTATTTTGGGCCTGCTGGTAGCAGACCCGGTAGATGGAACCGGCGTAATCGTCGGAGATATAAACACAGCCATCCTGGCCCTCGGCAATATCCACCGGCCGGCCGATCACATCTTCGTTTAACTCAAAGCCCGATAGAAAATCCCAGCTGCTGATACTGCCGTCCTCGGCCCAGTGCAACGACACAACTTTATAGCCATCGGCTTTGCTGCGGTTCCAGGAGCCGTGTAAAGCGACCAGCGCCGAGCGTTCAAAACCCTCGGGCATATGGGCTCGGCGAATAAAGCGAATTCCCAGGGGCGCATTGTGGGCCTTAAAGCCAAACACCGGCTGCACATCGCTTTGCTGACGAGCCTCTTGGCCCGCGCCAAAGTCGGGGTCTAGATCCCCAAAACCGTTGATATAGGGCCAGCCATAAGATTTGCCCCGCTCAATTTTATTCAGCTCGCACACCGGGTAGTCATCGCCCAGCAAGTCGCGGCCATTGTCGGTGGCGTACACTTGATTATCCCAGGGGGCCACATCCAGGCCGACACTATTGCGCAGGCCAGCGGCGTAAATCTGGCCATTTTTGCCGTCTAGGTCGTAGCTCATAATAGTGGCGCGGCGCTTGTCTTGCTCGATACAGACATTACAAGTCGAGCCGATACTGAGCAGCAATTTACCTTGGTAAATACGAATCGATTTACTGCGGTGGTTACCGCTGTCGGGCAGTTCGGTAATAATACGCTGATAGGGGCCGGTGGCCACGCCCCGCTCCTGGTCAAAGGGCAGGCGGCCGACGGCATTGGTCTCGGCGATATAAAGCCAATCGCGGTAAAATTCTAAATCGTTGGGCCCCTTAAGCCCGTCGAGAATTAATTCCTGGCCATCGTGGCGGGCATCGCCATTGGCATCGCGTTTTAATAACACCAGCTGGCCATCCCGAGACAACACCGCCAGCAGATCCCCGCCCCGACTCACTTCGATAAAGCGCACCTTGGGTAGGCCCTCGGCGTAGCGGCCGACGCTGAAACCGGCGGGTACTTTAAGGCGCTCGGCCACGGTGCTGGCCGCTGGCGCCTCCACACTGTAGCCGATAGCGACATTGAGAATGGCCTTGATACTGGCGATAGACAAGGGGCCAAAGCTGAGCAGGCCGACTAACACAATAGCGAGCAGAACAATCAGGGCGAGCAGAGCCCACAATAGCTTTTTCAAAATAGACACAGGTTTCCCCTTGTTTTTTATTATGGCTTAACAGGCTGTTAGAAGAGTCAGTTGGCAGACTAGCACAGTTTTGCTTATAGTTGAGGCATCGCCCCAAAGAGAAATATCATGCCAAAACAGGCCCGCGACATAGCCCTTGCCCCCATCGAAATAGACAGCTTAGCTAAGGCCACCGAAGCCATTGGCAGCGAGGCTTTTTACCCGGCCCTGCAAGGGTTTTGCCAGCAAATTTGTGCCGCTGACAGCCTGGTGCTTATTGCCTTTGGACGCCAGCACCAACCCGAGCTATTGTGGGAGTTTACCCGCCCCGGTTTGATCGACAAGGGCGCCAGCATGGAAAACTACCTAGCCGGGGCCTATTTGCTCGACCCCTATTACCAGGCCTGGCTGGAAGGCCAGCCCAGCGGCCTATACCACCTGCGCGACATAGCCCCGGATGATTTTGGCCACAGCGAGTACTATCGCCAGTACTACCAATACGCCAATTTTAACGACGAGCTGGGGCTATTATGGCAGCGCCCCGATGGCCATTGCGTGCATATTTCGCTGGCCAGTGCAGCGGGCTTTAGCCTGGCCCAGCAGCAGCGTTTACAAGCGCTGAGTCCGATCCTGCTGGCGCTGGCAGCCCAGCAGTGGCAGCAAACCAGCCAGCTTGAGCAAAACCCCATGCACCAGCAGTTGCAGCGTGCCTTTGCCGAGTTTGGCAGTTCCCTGCTGACCCAGCGCGAGGGGGAGATTGCGCGCCTATTGCTGCACGGTCATTCCAGTAAATCCATGGCCGCGCGCCTGGGTATCTCCCAAGAGACCATAAAGGGCCATAAGCGCAACCTCTACCAAAAGCTGGATATCAGCTCCCAGGCGGAGCTGTTTTCGCTATTTTTGGGCGCCCTGAGCCTGGTCAACAGCGACAGCCTGGGCGACCCACTGACGACCTACCTAAAGCCGGCCTACCACAAACCAACCCTATAGGGGCATAGCCACTGGCGCCGGCCTGGCTTAGGCTTAGGCGCAACAATAGACCAAATAGGGCCACAGCATGAGCCACGACACCCAAACCATCAACCGCCTGGATAAAGACCACCACTTGCACCCCTGGCAGATCTTTGATGTCTTCCGCGATGAGGGCGCCCTGCCCATTGCCCGCGGCGAGGGCTGCTATATCATCGACAGCGATGGCAATAAATACTTCGATGCGGTGGGTGGTCTGTGGTGTAACAATATTGGCCTGGGACGCAAAGAGATGGCCGAGGCGATTGCCGAGCAGGCCTTGCAGATGTCCTACGCCAGCCCGTTTGTGGACCTCACCAATATACCGGCGGCCAAACTGGCGGCCAAACTGGCCGAGCTGGCGCCGGGCGATTTGAACCGGGTATTTTTTACCTGCGGCGGCTCTACCGCGGTGGACACCGCCTTGCGCATGATTCACTACTACCAGAACTGTCGCGGTAAGCCCGATAAAAAACACATTATCTCGCGTATCAACTCCTATCACGGCTCGACCTACGCGGCCATGTCGATCGGCGGCAAGCCCGGTGACCACCCGCCGGAGTTTGACTATATCAGCGATACCATTCACCACCTGGGCTACCCCAACTACTACCGCTGCGCCGCCCCCGGCATGAGCGAGGCGGAGTTTGTCGACAGCCTGGTGCAAGAGTTTGAAGACAAAATTACCGAACTTGGCAGCGATAAGGTGGCCGCCTATTTTGCCGAACCAATTATGGGCGCCGGTGGGGTGATTGTACCACCCGAGGGCTATAACAAGCGTATGTATGAGGTTTGCCAGCGCCACGATATTTTGTATGTGGCCGATGAGGTAGTTACCGCCTTTGGCCGCCTGGGCCACTGGTTTGCCAGCGAGGCCGAATTTGGTTTTGTGCCGGATATGATCACCTGCGCCAAGGGCCTAAGCTCTGGCTACCAGCCACTCGGTGCGCTGCTGTTTTCTGACACCATATGGGCAGTGCTCGATGCAGCCGACTCGGGCCGCTGCTTTGCTCACGGCTTTACCTACTCTGGCCACCCGGTGGCCTGTGCGGCGGCGCTGAAAAACATCGAGATTATGGAACGCGAGCGGCTGCTCGATAACGTTAAAGAGGTTGGCCCCTATCTCGAACAGCAGCTAAAAACTTTGGAGGACCTGCCCATTGTCGGCCAGGTGCGCGGACGAAAGTTAATGGTCTGTGTGGAGTATGTTAAAGACAAGGCCACTAAGGCATTGTTCGATGAGGAATTGGACATCGGCAAACGGGTTTCTAACCACGCCGATGCATTGGGCCTGATTACCCGGGCCATTGTGCACCTCAATGTAATGTCGCCACCGCTGACCATGAGCCGCGAAGATGTGGATTTTGTGGTAAGTACCTTGCGCCAGGCGATCGAGCTGACCATTGCCGACTTGAAGGCCGAGGGTTTGCTCGACTAATACCGCACGGTAAATACTAAGCCACCCTAGCAGGCTGTTGAAAAACTACCTGCGTTGCTTCAGCGGCGTTAAAAATGGGCTCAAAATGCTCATTTATCACCTATAAACTCCGCTTTTTCGCCCATTTTTGCCTTGCTGAAGCTGCCTCGCAAACGTTTTTCAACAGCCTGCTAGATAATCATACTGTTATCGCCAAACAACAGGGTGTTCTCCCAGGGGTTTTGTTGCAGGTCCAGTAGTTCATTAACATCGTCGTTGCTGGCCTGTTGCAAACCACTAGCGGGCACTGACAGCTGCGACCCACCGGTACTTTGCTGCAGCAGTTGATCGAGGCTATCGGGTTCGCCAAAGTCTAAAATATCGCCCAGGCTGAGTGCAGCTGTGCCGAGCATTACAGCGGGCTCGGTATCTAGCTTGAATGCCTCGCCCTTAAAGGTGCTGGTAGTGCTTTGTAGCGCCGGCATTTGCAGCGTGGCATTATCGGGCTCAAGCAGCCCTGTCAGTTTCGGGCTCTGCTCGTCTTCAACTGTGGCTTGGCGCGCAATGCTAAGGGGGCTAACCGTAACGCCAAGGCGACTGACATTAAAGGTTAGGGTGGCATCGCTCTGAGCCGGCTCGTCACTATTGGTCGAAATATCGCCATCGCGGTCGCGCAAGCTGAAGCTAAAGTACTCGGACACACTGCTGGTGACCTGGTAGCTGGCCTCGTAGGCGTAATCGCCGCTGACCATATCCACCGTCAGCACTGCGCCAAGGGCGGTGGTTAAGCTCAGGCTCTGGCCCGCAATCACTTGATTGCTTACGGTATTGGTAATTTCATTATTGGCGCGGTCGTAGCGATAGAGCACATCGTCGCTGCTATCGTTCGGGGTATCGCGGCGGTCGACAAACTCTAGAATAATGCCGCCATCGGCACCAAATTGGCCACCCAGATTACCCAGTAGGTTACCTTCCACTAAAGGCAGCTCCACTGTATCTTGCAGGGCATCATCCAAGTCATTGAGATTGAGCACCTGGGTGGCATCGGTGTTTTGCCCTACCGTGCCGGCACCGTCGTCAAAGGCACCATCGTAGGCAATAGGATTGAGGCTGCCAAGAGTTACCCCCGGACCCATACCGAAAGAGAAGGCGGTGATTTTATTGGCGATAAGAAAGTTACTCCAAATACTCTCCTCGCCGCTTTGGATACCGTCATCATAATCGGCGCCCGACTGGTTGAAGTTGATCAGGGCGTTGACGTTACCATCACTGCGATTGGGCAGGCCATCAGACAAAAAGTAGAGCACGTTATTAGCCCCGTTGAGCATATTGCCATTATTACCCGCGCTGTACGCCTCTTGCGCAACAGCCAGGGCGGCATCGTAGTTGGTGGCACTGCCAGCGCTTAGGCCATTGATAGTGGTTTTAGCGGAGCCGGAATCTTGCCAATAACTGCCCACCTGGGCGGCGGTGTTATTAAAGGTGACAATATTAACCCTGACCTCGCCGTTGTCCTCGTAGGTATCGATCAGTTTATTGATCGCTTGTTTGGCCAGCACCAGGCGATTCGCATCATTCATACTGCCAGAAAGATCCAGAATAATGCTGACATTGGTACGCGCAGGCGGCACATCGATCTGCCGAGCAATACTGCTCACCTCGGGTGAGTCATCTTCGACGGAGACATTAAAGTTAGAACTGACTGCTGGGTGAACGCCATCGCTAACGCTTACCTCAAACTGTAGATCGTGCACATCTTCCTGGTCGATACCGGCGTGATCGATTGCGCGCTGCAGCGTTACCGTGTAATCGTAACTGTGACTACCGCCATTACTCACCGGGTTGGATAACACCACCGAGGCAACGGCAACGCTATTACTTCCGTCTTGAGAACTGCCGCTTAGGGTCAGGGTATTGCTATCGTACACCCAAGTCACCGCCTGCCCATCTACGGTAATCCCACTGGGGCCGCTTAGGCTAATGCTAAATGGGTTATTATCGCCGGCATCGTCAAAACTGATGGTGCCGGTAGCACTGGCCGAGTCAGTGCTGTCATCAGGGGTGCCGGTAGTATCGGGCAGGCCTGCTGGGCTGATCCCCTCTTCGGAGACGGTGGCATTATCGGCATTGAGGTTGGTCGGCCGTTCATCATCATCAACAATGGTGGCGGTGCCGGTATCGCTGTAGTCCACCCCTAAACTGGTGAGGGTTGCAGCCAGGGTAAAGTCCTCATCCACCTCATCGAGCAGATCGTCCACGGTGTTGGTGCGCACCTGAATCAGTTGATCACCACCACTGGTCAAATTGATAATACCGTTAGCCGGCACCGCCAACCAAGCCCCAGAGCTGCCAAAGCGATATTGGTAATTATCTGGCTGGCCACTGTTGTAGTCTTCTGGGCTTAGGGCACTGCCCTCATTTAGGCTAAGGGCAAGCTGACTGCCGGGCGCGGCACCATTTATCAACACCCCAAAGATTGCATCATCCCCTTCTGGCACTGTGATATCGCCAAGGCCTGTGGTAGCAGCACCGACGTTAACGGTTGGTTCAGTGGTATCGTTAATTAAACCGGTGCCGGTATCGCTGGCCGAAGTGCCATTGCTATCGAGATCGGCCTGTAAGCTAAAGTTCTCTTGCACCTCATCCAGCGCATCGGTGAGAGTATTGACCCGCACTTGAATCAGCTGATCGCCGCCAGCGGGCAGATCGATCACGCCATTGCCGGGCATATTGACCCAGGCGCCGGTATTGCCTAAGCGGTATTGATAATCCTCTGGGTTGCCGCCGTTAAAGTCTAGCGGCTGGGCCGCGCTGCCATCGCTTAGGGCCAGG
>JAOXRV010000277.1 GCA_025800435.1 Cellvibrionaceae bacterium
AATCAAGGTACGATTGGCTTGCTTGGCCCACGCCATCAAGCGCTCTAAGCCATACGCCCAATAACTGCGCCCGCCCAACAGTGACAACACCACCACGTGTGCGTGTTCCAGCACGCGGTGCTCGTAAAGATCAAAGGCCGCGGGTTTAGCGAGCTGTAACCAGTTTGCTAAACGCACCTCTGGCAGCGGGGCATCGCAGCGGTCGATGGCGTGGGCCAGTGCCGAAATAGCGCTATCGGCGGCACTAAGGATAACAACCGGCGCAGGTGTTTGCGCAAGGTCGATAATCCCCTCGTCTTCAACATAACCACCGGGTTGAGCTGCCAGTAGGTGCATCGTTTAAGCCACTTCCGCCGTTTTCAACGCAGCCAGTAACTGCGCTTCATCAAGGTGTTTGCCGATAAAAACGAGCTGGGTTTGGCGGGCTTCATCGGCTTGCCAGAGGCGGTCAAAGTAGTGATCAAGACGTGTTCCCACCGCCTGCACGACGTGGCGCATCGGTTTACCCGCAACAGCGGCAAAGCCTTTCACACGATAGATGGCGTTTTCTGCAAGCAGTTGGTGCAGTACGGTGTGCAGCCTATCGGCATCGACTGCATTGCAGCGCAACACCATGGAATCAAAATGATCGTGGGCATGGTCGTGCTCAGCGCCATGTGCGTGGTGGTGATCATGATGGTTATGGATGCTATCAATGCGCGCTTCGGTTGCCGCTTCAATACCCATGACTAACTCAGGTTTAACCTCTTCAGCACTCAAATAGAGCGTTTTTACTTGGGCTGGAACTTCACGCTGGACCACCGCCTCAACGCGCTCGCGAGCAGGCGTGTCGAGCAGGTCATTCTTACTTACGATCACCAAATCTGCGGCGCTGAGCTGATCATCTAAAAGCTCACGCAGTGAAGGGTCATGGTCGAGGCTCTCATCGGCAAGGCGCTGTGCCTGCACTTTCTCTTCATCGTGGGCAAAGCGGCCAGCGGCAACGGCTGGGCC
>JAOXRV010000279.1 GCA_025800435.1 Cellvibrionaceae bacterium
GGCAACCGTACTCGGACAGTTGCCGAAAGTATTCGGGAAAGCGCAGATCGTAACAAATAGCCAGGCCCACCCGCCCCCAGGGGCTGTCGAAATACACCGGGGCCAAACCCGGGGCAAAGGTATCCGATTCTCGGTAGCGGCCCTGGGCATCATCCACATCTGCATCAAACAAGTGCACTTTATCGTAGCGGCTCAGCTCTCGACCCCGCTCATCGTAGACAAAACAGGCCGCGTAAACTCGCTGATTTAAGGCCCCGGCACCGGTGTAGGGGTTGGCCCCCTGACAGGGAATAGAACCCGCGATCAGATACACCCCGGCCTGCCGCGCCAGCGCTGCCAAAAATTGGCGCAATGGGCCCTCCGGGCTGGCTTCTTGGCTGCCGGCACTGCGCTGATCACCACCGCCAAAAATGGCAAACATCTCTGGCAATACCACCATTTGCGCACCGGCTTTGGCGCACGCTAATACCTGCGCCCTGGCAGCGGCGAGATTGGCTTCCAAAGCTTTGCCACTGACCATTTGCACCAGGCCAAGACGCAGGGTTTTAAACTCTGGCGCTGCGGCTGGCTCAGACACTAGTTACGCTCCTCTATCTCTGGGGCTTGCTCTGGGCCTTGGCGCTGATCGTCAAGGTTGGGGTCGCGTACCTGACCGCCCCCGGGCTCGATGACATCGGCGCCTGATTCGGTTTGAATGCCATCAGTTTCTGGGGCCTGGCTCTCTTGGGCCAGTTCAGAACCCGCTTTTTTAGCCGCCTTAGGATCGAACAATTTTTCCAGTTTAACCTGGGGCTCATCCCAAGCACCAGTCATGGAATAGCTGACACTGGCCACCCTATCCACTTGGTTGGAGAAAATTTTGCTGGCCAAATACACCCCAGCTGCCGCCGGCCAACTCACCAATAAACCGGTGGCCAAAGCCACATTATTGCCCACCGGCAAAGTCGCCACTAAGCGGGTATCGAGGGTTTCATCGCGCCAATCAATTTTACCGGCCAACTGCATTCTACTGCTCGGGCTCTTTACTAAAATGGGCTCTTGGATCAGCAGTTGCTGTTGCTGAAAATCGATATGCCCGCGCACCGTGTCAAACACAATGCCCTCTTTGTAGAGGTCGGAAAAATCCAGCCGCAAGCGCCGTACCCAGGTATCAAAGTTGAGTACACTAAGCAGCCGTAATAAAGCGTTGCCACCGGCACCGGCAGATTGAAAAAAGCGGCCCTTATCAATGGCCAAATCGAGGCTGCCGGCAATTAGCTCAGAGTTAAAATCCATTGGGCTGCCGGGCCAGTTCATATTCAAGTCAAACTCGGCCTGCTCAGATTCCATCAAGCTCGGCACCTGCCAGCGCTGGCTCAGCTCGTTAATATCGTTAAAGTGAATATGGGCCACCAAGCTCGACAGGCCGTCGCCATCGCGCTGCCACTGCAAGCTGGCACCCGGGTCCTGGGCGTCGATCAATTTACCACCGATACGGATATCCCCGAGTGAGCCGTATATCTTATCAACCTTTAGGCCACTGCCCAGGGCAGCTAACTGGGCCTGCCACTGGCCCAAGTCCTGGCCGTTATACGTCAACTGGCCAATCTCAATTGCCGTCGCTGGCAGGCGGCTAAAATCCCAGTCCGCTCCAGTTTTAGCGGCTTCTCTAGCCTCAACCGCCTGGCTGCCTGCTGCGGACTCTACTAGGTGCAGGTGCAGCAAGCGCAATTGCAATGGCTGAGCCCGGCCCTGTGCGGCCAACTTGCCACTGAGCTGCTCGCTGTGGGCCTCTAGCCACCAGTCACTCGGGCGTTGATAGCGGCCGCTGACGCTGACGTTATCTACCATCAGGCCAGCCAGCTGTAGCTGCTCCAATTGCAGCTGCCAGCGCACCGGCATCGGCGCCAACTGTGCTAAGCCCGGTTTTGCGACACCGCTCTGGCCACGCAGCCGGGCCAATCGCCGAGCCGCCGCCTGATACTGATCTGGCAAGCCCAGCCAGGGCTCGATATCCAAACCTGGCAACTGCCCACTGATGGTAAACTCACCCCACTTCCCCTGGGGCTCTGCGCCATTGAGCGCGAGCTGAAAGCGTCGCTTAGCGCTGCCAAAGCTGTCCAATAACTGCGCCAAGCGCGGGCCGCCTTTACTTAAGTAGTAACGTAAATCCATATCCCGCGCGCCCTCACCCTGCAGCGGAATATGCAAACTTAGCTGGCGCAGATCCGCCGCCGCCTTGCCATAGGGGGCGGGTAAATTCAGCGCCAAGCCGCTCATATCAGTACTGAGTTGTAAGCTAGTTGTACCTTTGCCTGTAGCGCCCAGAGCGGTGGCGGGCAGGTTTAAGCGGGCATTGACCGAGGTACTGCCAGTGGCCAGTAAAAAACCTGGCTCATTGGTCCACAGGGCAAGTGCCTCGGGTGTTAGCTTGCCGTTCATAAGCAGCGCTGTGCCGGCTTTGTCAGGCCCTAAGCGCCCACTTAGGGGCTGGCCCCACAGTTTGGCCTCAATTTTTTTGCTGTGCAGGCCGCGCTTGGCATCGTAGTACAACTTGCTGCGAATATTTTCAAAACCCATACCCAAGCTGGGTATATCCAAACTGTTGTCCGCCAGCTCTACCTCAATATCGTAGCGGCTGCCCTTGTTAACCCTGCGACTGATGGGTATTCTTAAATCCACTGCGCCACTCAACTGGCCGTCGAGGCGCCAATCGGCAAACTGATTGGCTACACTGGCGGCAATTGGGCTGTCCAATAAAAATTTAACACCGTCCTGGCTCGGCCCACTAAAGCGCCCGGCCACGGTCAAGCGATCCCCCTCGGCACGGGGGTTATCCTCTAAGGTGACGGTAATCGGCGCCAGCGTTAAACCGCCGACACTGCCGCCATTGGATTCCAGCCACAGCTTACTGCCATCCACTTGTAGCTCGGCATTGATACCCTCTACCCGGGGCCAGTCGGGCATATAATTGAGGCTGATATCCTCCAGCGAAAGCGCCAGCTGGGTAGTGTAGTTTAAACGCTCACTGGCCTTGAGGCCGCCGCGATAGATAAAAGAGCCGTTGCGCAAGCGGCCGCTGGCCTCGGCTTGGGCTATCCACTCGCGCAGCGAGGGCGCCACTACCTCGGGCAGGTACTTGGCATAGTTCTCAACGCGCTCATTCTTTAGGCCGATAAACAGGGTTAAATCACTGGGCTCGGTATTGGCAAACCAGGGTGTATACAGCTGCATGGAGCCGTTGACCTCAGTCTGGCCTGCCTGCATTTGAATGGGGCCGCTGTTAACAAAAATTGAATTCTCATCGCGCGCCAACAACCACCGCACCTGGCCCCGGGCTCGCTCAAACACCTGGGGGGCGTTGTACACGGTGGTGTAGTGCATAGAAAAAGCGCCGTGGCTGTCGATATCAAAAAAGCCCTGTTTGGCCGAGCTCTGTAGATACCCACTGACACCGCTGAGCGCCGGCGCCCCCTGCCAAGCAGAAGCGGCAAAATCCTGTACATTGGCGCGCACTAAAAACTCGGGCTGTTCACCAGTTTGATAACTCAGGTGGATATTGCTTAAGTGGCCACGGGGCTTGAGGATACCGAGTACTTTTTTCGCCTCGCCCTCGGGCAACCAATCAAAGCGCTCGCTCAGTGCGTACCAGTAACCCAGGTCGAGTTCTGGCAGCTGCACAATCAGCGGCTGCTCGGGGGCAAACGAGAGGCCGATATCCAAGGGCTGGCGCTCGCCCTCTAGGCCAAACTGCGCATCGATATTCTGCAGATTAATCTGCCAGAACTGCTCGGCGCTGCGCACCGCACTGAGCTGTAAATCTAAGGTTTGGGGCAGCGGCTTGGCGCCGCCACTGGCCTGCAACTGGCCCTGCAGTTCCATATAACCACCGGGCAGGCGCAGCAACCACAGCTCCCCGGTCAGCTCTAAGGATTCCACCATTTGACGCTGCTTAAACTCCAGCCAGCGCGGGTTGGCAAACTGCTCGGCCAACTGGGCCACAGACACTTGCTGCAGCTGCAGATAGGCGTTCGCTAAAAAAGTCTCGGGGTCGCGGGGGTCGCCCTCAGCTTCGAACACAAACTTAAGCTGGGGCTGATTATTGTGGCTGAGCTGGGCGCTTAGGCGGTGAAAGCTGGCGGTGTTTTCCATCACCAGTGCCGGCAGCTGCCACTGCTGTGCCGCCGCCCCGTGCGATTGATAACGCAAATTGACAGAGGACAGCTCAACTCGCCCGCGCAGCGACAGGAACTCCAACGGGTCGATCACATCGTCGCTATCGGGGTCTTCGGGGCTGGGTAATACACCTTGTAGGTAAATTTGCCCGTCGTCAAAACGCTGCAGTGCCAGGCTCAATTCGTCAATTTGAAACTCACTCCAGCTCAGGCGCCAGTTAAGCAGTGTACGCAATAAATCGATGCGCAAATTGAGCGAGCCCAGGGCCATCACCTGTTCATCGCCCTGGTTGTACCAGCGCATACCGTCGATGCGCAACTGGGGTTTTAGGCCAGTCCACTCGCCCTGGAGCTGGTCCAGCTCAACCCGCACCCCCAGGGCCTGGCCCAATTGCTGGGCAATATCTGCGCGGTAGTTATCGGCCATGGGCAGCAATAGGCGCCCGCCCTGTACCACCAGGGCCAGGGTAATTAACAGCGCTGCAGCCAAGCCCCAAAAACGCCGGGCAAAGCTTCGTTTCCAGCTCGCTTTCAAATTACACTCGTCAAATAACTAGACCAAAATAACCAGACCAAAACAACTAAACCAAAATAACTAGACCAAAATAATATCGTACTGTTCCTGGTGGTAAATGCTCTCCACCTTGAACTTGATGGTGCGGCCAATAAACTCTTCCAAATCCGCCACATTGGCCGAGTCTTCATCCAGCAGCCGGTCGATCACCACCGGCGATGCCAGCACCACAATTTCTTCGGTATCATAGGCGCGCACCTCGCGCAGAATCTCCCGAAAAATTTCATAACAAATTGTCTCTGCGGATTTTAAGGTACCGCGCCCCTCGCACACCGGGCAGGCCTCACACAGGCTCTGGCCCAGTGATTCGCGGGTGCGCTTGCGGGTCATCTCCACCAGGCCCAGCTCGGAGACCCCGGTGAGGCTGGTTTTGGTGTTGTCTCGCTCCAGCATTTTTTCCAGGGTACGAATCACCTGGCGCTGATGCTCGGCATCGTGCATATCGATAAAATCGATAATAATAATGCCACCCAGGTTGCGCAGTCTAAGCTGGCGGGCGATGGCGGTAGCGGCCTCAAGATTGGTTTTAAAAATAGTCTCTTCGAGGTTGCGGTGGCCGACAAAGGCGCCGGTGTTGACGTCAATCACTACCATT
>JAOXRV010000297.1 GCA_025800435.1 Cellvibrionaceae bacterium
AATGGTACCGCGACCGTGACAGTTGGGGCAGGTTTGCTGAACCGAGAAAAAACCCTGGGTCATGCGCACCTGGCCCATACCGCCACAGGTGGTACAGGTGGTCGGCTTGCTGCCGCTTTTGGCGCCGCTGCCATCGCAAGTACCGCAGTGCACCAGGGTGGGCACTTTGATTTTAACCGAGGTGCCCTGTACGGCTTTTTCCAGATCCAGCTCTAGGGTGTAACGCAGATCGGCACCACGGGCCGGGCCGCCACGGCCGCCACGGCCACCACCACCGCCGCCGGCACCACCAAAAATATCGCCAAATACATCACCGAAAATATCGCTGAAGTTGCCAAAGCCCTGGCCACCGCCCATGCCGCCCTGGCTCGGATCAACCCCGGCGTGGCCGTATTGGTCGTAGGCCGCACGCTTTTGGGAATCGGATAAAATTTCGTAGGCCTCATTGGCCTCTTTAAATTTTTCCTCTGCCTCTTTGTCATCGGGGTTGCGGTCGGGGTGAAATTTCATCGCCACCCGCCGGTAGGCTTTTTTCAGATCTTTTTCTGAAACGCCCCGGTCAACTCCCAAAACTTCATAATAATCGCGCTTAGACATATTGGCTCTTTTTTCTATGACACACTTTTCTTTGACGCACTTTTCTTTGACGTACTACGGCTTGTTTAGACGAAAACGGGAGGCCAAGTTCAAGACCTGCCTCCCGCTACTTCAGCTCAAGCGAACTTACTTTTTATCGTCCTTAACTTCTTCAAACTCAGCCTCGACCACACCGTCGTCTTCGGGCTGGGCCTGGGCCTGTTCGGCGCCAGCGGCACCGGCCGCTTCGGCTTCAGCTGCCTGCTCGGCGTAAAGCTTCTGGGCCAGTGAGCTGGAGGCTTCGGTCAGCTTAGTGGTGGCTGCATCCATCGCGTCTTTATCGTCGCCTTTAACCGCTTCTTCGGCTTCGGCAACGGCCGCTTCGATGGCCGCCTTCTCTTCATCGCTGGCTTTATCACCGGCCTCTTCCACTGTTTTCTTGGTGGCGTGAACCAGGCCTTCCAAGGTATTGCGAGCAGTGACCAGCTCTTCAAAAGCCTTATCCGCTTCGGCATTGGCCTCGGCGTCGTTAACCATTTGATCGATCTCGTCATCGGACAGGCCAGATGAGGCCTTGATAACGATAGACTGTTCTTTGCCGGTGGCCTTGTCTTTGGCGCTTACGTTTAAGATACCGTTGGCGTCGATGTCAAAGGTCACTTCAATTTGTGGCATACCGCGCTGGGCCGGTGGAATATCGGCCAGATCAAAACGGCCCAGAGATTTGTTCTGGGTGGCCTGCTTGCGCTCGCCCTGGACCACGTGAATAGTCACCGCAGTCTGATTGTCCTCGGCAGTTGAGAACACCTGGGACTTTTTGGTTGGGATGGTGGTGTTCTTATCGATCAGCGGGGTGGCCACGCCACCCATGGTTTCGATACCCAGGGTCAGCGGGGTAACATCCAGCAGCAGTACATCTTTTACATCGCCAGACAGTACCGCACCCTGAATCGCCGCACCCATGGCAACCGCTTCATCGGGGTTAACATCTTTGCGCGGCTCTTTAGCAAAGAACTCGGCTACTTTTTCCTGCACCATGGGCATACGGGTCTGACCGCCTACCAGGATTACATCGTCAATCTCGCCCACAGATAGATCGGCGTCTTCCAGTGCAGTTTTTACCGGCTTAAGCGAATTAATCACTAACTCTTCTACCAGCGACTCCAGCTTGGCGCGGGTCATTTTAACCACCAAGTGTTTGGGGCCGGTGGCGTCGGCAGTGATATAGGGCAGGTTAACTTCGGTCTGCTGGGCTGAGGACAATTCGATCTTGGCTTTCTCGGCCGCTTCTTTTAAGCGCTGCAGGGCCAGCGGATCATTGTGTAGGTCGATGCCGTTCTCTTTTTTGAACTCATCGGCCAAGTACTCGATCAGGCGCAGGTCGAAATCCTCACCACCCAAAAAGGTGTCACCGTTGGTGGCCAGTACTTCAAACTGGTGTTCGCCATCGACATCGGCAATTTCAATAATGGAGATGTCAAAGGTACCACCACCCAAGTCGTAAACCGCGATGGTGCGATCGCCCTTGGCCTTGTCCATACCGTAGGCCAGGGCCGCGGCGGTGGGCTCGTTGATAATACGCTTAACATCGAGACCGGCAATTTTACCGGCGTCTTTGGTGGCCTGACGCTGTGAGTCGTTAAAGTAAGCGGGCACGGTAATAACCGCTTCGGTCACCGCTTCGCCGAGGTAGTCTTCGGCGGTCTTTTTCATTTTTTTCAGCACTTCGGCAGAAATCTGTGGTGGCGCCTTGGCCTCACCTTTGGCCTCTACCCAGGCATCGCCATTGTCGGCGCCGACGATTTTGTAAGGCACCATAGAGATGTCTTTTTGTACCACATCGTCTTTAAATTTACGGCCGATTAAACGCTTAACCGCAAACAAAGTGTTTTGGGGGTTGGTAACCGACTGGCGCTTGGCGCTCTGGCCAACCAGCACCTCGGCATCGTCGGTAAAGGCGACGATGGAAGGGGTGGTGCGATCGCCTTCGGCATTTTCAATGACCTTGGCCTTATCGCCCTCCATTACGGCTACACACGAGTTAGTGGTACCCAGATCGATTCCGATAATTTTACCCATGGATTATCTCCAGTTTTCTGTGGCGGCGGTGCCGCGCTGTAATTCGTAAAAATTCTAAAACAAACTAAAATTCGGTTTCCCGGCGAGCCGGGGTGCTATTGGCCTTGCTTGCTATATTGGAGCGTTTTAACGCTTTTCAAGGCCTAAAGTAGTAATTTCTGCCCTCGTTTACGGGGCTTTAGCCACCACCACCATTGCCGGGCGCACCAGGCGGCCGTGTAGGGTATAGCCCTTTTGAAACACATCCATCACCGTATTGGGCTCCACCTCGGGGTTGGGCACCATGGTCATGGCCTGGTGATACTCCGGGTCAAAGGGCTCACCGACCGGGTCTATCTGCTCCACCTTGTGGCGTTTTAGGCCATCCAGCAAAGACTTGTGCGTCAGTTCAATACCTTCACGGCTGGCCTTTAAGGCCTCGTCTTCGGCATCCATGGCACCCAGCGCCCGCTCAAGGTTATCGACCACGGTCAGCATATCGCCGACAAACTTCTCCAGCCCGAATTTATGGGCCTTCTCCACATCCTGCTCGGCCCGGCGGCGCACATTCTGGGCCTCGGCCTGGGCGCGAATCGCCTGGTCTTTAGCCTGGGCCAACTCATTGTTTAGGGCCTCGATCTGACCGATCAGCTCGACCGGATTCACATCCTCTACCCGCTCGGCGGCCACATCGGACTCGTCGACCTCGGGCATTTCAATGGATTCACTCGCCGCTTCTGGCTGCGCCTGCTGCTCGGCTTCGGTATTGGGGCTGTTTTCTTCAGTGGACACTGCTTTCTCCATCCGCTTGGTGTGGGTTTCGCTGGAAGATATATGGGGCCAAAAAACCAGGGTTCAAGCATCTTAATAATCAATTCAACAACACCCCCACCCTGGTACTACTAAACCCAGCTGCAGGGGTAGGGGGTACTTTCTCCGTTCCAAAAGCGCGCCATGGACTCGCCCCATCCAGGGGCTCAGCCTACGGCCAAGCCTAAATTCGCTCCAGGCGAATTGATCAGGCGCTGGCCCCCGTTTCTTGGATTCACACCATCCAGGTGCTCAGCCTGCGGCCAAGCCCAAATTTGCTCCAAGCAAATTGGTCAGAAGCCTAGTCTCTACGAAAGCACCCCCTACCCCTGCAGCTTACATCGTGGAGCGCTTGGCAAGTCAAGCAAACTACTGTATAAATACCCAGGACTTAAATTTGAGGAGCCGGGCCATGCTCACCCATTTGAGCGTCAATCAACTCACCCTGGTCGATAAGCTAGAACTGGAGCTGGATCGGGGCCTGACCGCCATTACCGGGGAAACCGGCGCCGGCAAAGCGATACTGCTGAACGCTCTGGGCCTGGCCATCGGCGAGCGC
>JAOXRV010000302.1 GCA_025800435.1 Cellvibrionaceae bacterium
GCGGGTTTTGGGGTGCAGAGCGATAAAAACCGCGAGCGCGATTTTGAGCAAGGCAATATACTGGCCTATATCGTTTCCGGCCTGCTGTTTACCCTGTTGCTGGTACTGGGCGTGGTGCTAGTGGTGAAAATGGTGCTGCCAGAATAGGCTTTGCGCGGCCCGCCCACAGGGGCAGGCCTACGCAACAGCACAGCGTTTGGGTACCCTAATGCGGCTCTACCCCAAGTTGTTTCAGCAAAACCCTTACATGACCATTCAGTGCGACCACGTTATCCTGACCCAGTGAATGGTTCAGGCGACGCTGGTGCTCATCGGCCTGTTGGTTAAGAGAATATATAATTCGGCTGCCGCGCCCAGTCAGACACAGTTGCACGCAACGGCGGTCGACACCGTCTTGCTTGCGTTCTAACAGGCCTTTTTTGGCGAGGCGATCGGCCAGGCGCGTTACCGCCGAACGATCAATACCGAGGTAGTCCGCCACTTGAGCGGGGGTTTGCGCAATTTGATGGTATAACACGTTCATTACCATC
>JAOXRV010000309.1 GCA_025800435.1 Cellvibrionaceae bacterium
AGATAACACCAAACTTGGACACATCTTCGTCGGGCACCTCTTCAATGGCCACCACACTTTTACCGGTGCGACGATAGATTTCCACCAACTGGGCCATTACCCCCTTGCCCTGCTCGCCGATACAGAAGTCATCAGCGAGAATTACCCCGCAGGGCTCATAACCAATCAACCGCTCGCCGGTAAGGATGGCATGCCCCAGGCCTTTCATCTCACGCTGTCGGGTAAACGAGAAACTGCCATTTTCAATCACATGGCGAATACTTTGCAGATATTGCTCTTTGGCGGTGCCGGAAATCTGGTGCTCCAGCTCGTAGTTGGTATCAAAATGATCTTCAATGGCGCGCTTGCCACGGCCGGTAACAAAACCAATTTCATGCAAACCCGCATCCATGGCCTCCTCTACCCCGTATTGCACCAGGGGGCGGTTGACGATGGGGAGCATTTCCTTGGGCATGGATTTTGTGGCGGGCAGAAAGCGGGTTCCATAACCCGCCACAGGGAAGAGGCATTTTCTTATCATGTTTATTTCCTTGCTGTCACTCAGGCCTGTTAGTCGGCTGTATAAAACCACCATTATGGCCATTTTGAGCCTGTGATGCACAGGCAAACCACCCTTCTATTGCCCATACGGTCAGTTAACAAGCGTGAGCCCTTCAAGTACAATGCGGCTTACTCACTTTCGGGCATTACTTTCGGGCATTGAGGTACCGTATGAAGCGCGCTGTTATTACCGGCATGGGCATTGTCTCCCCCCTTGGCAACG
>JAOXRV010000359.1 GCA_025800435.1 Cellvibrionaceae bacterium
CTGACAAGCTTCGCCCTGGCCATGGTGCGCCACCAAAAACAACTGTTTAAGCGCAGCCGCTTTAGCCCTCGCCAAAATCGCTGGTTTAAACTCGGCGGCAGCCTGTTACTGCTTGGCGGCGCGAGCCTGAGTGTGGCCCAACAAGGCGCCGGCATAGGCCTGAGTTACTGGGCGGCCTATTTAAGCCTGGGGATTATCGGCCTGGCAATGTACTTTGCCTTTGCTGGCAAACAGTGAGTGTTGCGGTTAAACATTTTGACCCCAAACGGCCCAATTAGACATGGCAATGACAGTTATCGCCATTGCCCCCTCTTTTGTATAAGTCCATATTTAGGATACTTTAGCCCCATAATTTCTACACCACCAAAGGAACCACCATGGCTATTCCAGATATTTTAAAAGGCCGCCTCTCGGTACCCGCCGTCGCCTCCCCCTTGTTTATTATTTCCAACCCCGAACTGGTATTGGCCCAGTGTAAAGCCGGTATGGTCGGCTCCTTCCCCTCGCTCAACGCCCGCGGCGAGGGCGAGTTTGAAAAGTGGCTGCAATACATCAATGAAGAATTAGACCGCCACAACCAAGAAAACCCAGACAAGCCCGCCGCACCATTTGCGGTGAACCAAATTGTGCACCGCTCTAATGGCCGCCTGGATGAAGATCTGGAGCTGTGCGTTAAATATAAAGTGCCCATTATTATTACCTCGCTGGGTGCACGCACCGAGTTAAACGAAGCCATTCACTCATACGGTGGTATCACCCTGCACGATATTATCAACAACACCTTCGCCAAAAAGGCGATCGAAAAAGGCGCCGACGGCTTGATCGCGGTTGCTGCCGGTGCCGGCGGCCACGCTGGGGTACAATCGCCACTGGCCTTAATTCAAGAAATTCGCGCTTGGTTTGATGGCCCGCTGCTGCTATCCGGTTCTATTGCCACCGGCGATTCAATCTTAGCGGCCCAGGCCATGGGTGCCGATATGGCTTATATCGGCTCTGGTTTTATTGCCACCACCGAAGCCAATGCAGATGAACGCTACAAACAAATGGTTGCCGATTGCAGCGCCGAAGATATTGTTTACAGCAACCTGTTTACCGGCGTTCACGGCAACTACCTCAAGCCCTCTATCGAAGCGGCCGGCATGGACCCCGACAAGCTGCCCGAGAGCGATCCTTCAAAAATGAATTTTGGCTCAGGCGGCGATCAGAAGAGCAAGGCATGGAAAGATATTTGGGGCTGCGGCCAGGGTATCGGCGCCATTAAAGAGGTGCGCCCTGCGGCTGAGTATATTGCCGAGTTAGGGGCCCAATATAAAGCAGCCCTGGCGCGCCTAAACGCACTACAGGGCTGAAAGCTACTCGTAACATACAACAAGCAAGTTTGTGTGGGTTCTGCAGCGTAGGGAGTCGCGCAGTCCACACTTCTACGTAAAACGAACGCCGCCTCTGAGTGGCAAACTTAAACACCGCAACGCTTAGCACTTAGCCCACGGTGGTTAAGGCAGTTATTGCCGCCCCAAAAGGCTGTGTTCGATTGAAAGAATGCCCCGTCCCCTGGGGCAATTCACCCCCAGCCGCCGGCAAACGTGCCACAGTTCACATCTTGACCGTCAAAACCAATCCTTAAAACCAAATTAAAAAATAATGATCAGTTCCTTCGAATTAGAAAACCCGCTCAAGATTTTTAGTTCTTTTGGCTCACAATCGAGATGGGCTTATAGAGCCAATTCGTAGCAGGGCTTATATTCACCTTTTAATTTCATCCGGCCGTCACGCACAAAACTGCGCAGCAAGCGATCCATAGCGGCCATTATTGCCGGGTCGCCACTGAGTTGATAAGGGCCGTGCCGGCGAATCTGCTCGATACCAAAGGCTTTTACATTACCGGCCACAATACCGGAAAAAGCGCTGCGTAAACTGGCCACTAAACGATGGCCCGGCTGGGCTTTATGCAGTTGCAGGCCCGCCATATTTTGATGATCTGGGTGGAAGGGATGCTGCAATTCCTCGGGGATATGCAGCTGCCAGTTGTAGGCGTAAGACTCGTGCAAGCGGCGCCGCCGACGAGCCACATTTTCAACCCCCTGCTTGGCCAGACGCGCCACCTGGGCCGGCTGACCGCTGACGATGGTGTAGTAACGACTGGCCTCTTCACCCAGGGCGGCGCGAATAAAACTGTCCAGCTCGGCAAAATAATCCGGTTTCTCTTCGGGCGCGGCAAACACTAGCGATAGCTCGGTATCGGCGTTTTTAGGGTGCATTAAAATGCCGAGCAAGTACATCACCTCTTCGGCGGTGCCGGCACCACCGGGGAACACAATAATATTGTGTGCTAAACGCACAAAGGCCTCTAACCGTTTTTCAATATCCGGCAGAATCACCAGTTCGTTGACAATGGGATTGGGCGATTCCGAGGCGATAATACCGGGCTCGGTAATGCCGATATAGCGGCCGTTTTTAATTTGCTGCTTGCCGTGGCCGACCGCCGCCCCTTTCATCGGCCCCTTCATGGCGCCAATGCCACAGCCGGTGGCCACATCCAAACCGCGCAGGCCCATTTGATAGCCCACTTTTTTGCTGTATTCGTATTCCAAACGGTCGATCGAATGACCGCCCCAGCACACTACCAAATTGGGCATATGCTCGGTTTTTACCACCGAGGCATTGCGCAAAATGCGAAACACCGTATCGCAGATACCCTCGGCGGTTTGTAAATCAAAGCGACCCTCTTGACCGAGCTTGCTTTGAAAAAACACAATATCGCGCAGCACATCAAACAACTGGTCTTGAATACCCCGAATCATGGTGCCGTCGACAAAGGCCGAGGCCGGTGCATTGTGCACTTCTAATTTTAAACCTCTGGATTGAGGTTTAAGCTCAATCCGAAAATTTTTAAATTTATTCAGCAATAACTCGGGGTCGTCTTCTTCGCTGCCGGCGTTGAGCACCGCCAGCGCACACTCGCGAAACAGGCGCTGGGTTTGCGGGTGGGAATCCATCAGCGATTCCATCTCCCGGTGGGAGAGCAAATTCATCGAGCGAGTGGGCCGCACCGTGGCGAAGCGAACTATATCATTCATACAAAACTTCCAATTATCTCGCGGGCAAGGGCCAGCATGGGCGAATAATATGACAGCGGCGTTAACTGCCGCTGGACTCGGACTCTAGCTTCTCAACGACCACCGTAATGGCAAAAGCCAGAACTGCGCAGAAACAAAAACCCAACACCAAAGGCAGCACACTGCCCTGGTAAAAACTGCCGATCACAACCGCCAGCACAAAGGAAACCAAAGTGGATACCGAGCCCACCACCGCCGCACCAATACCGGCCAGGGCACCCAGGGGCTCCATGGCGATGGAGCCCATATTGCCAAACACCATGCCCACACAAAATAAAATAGAGGCTAAATACAGCATATAAACCAATAAACTCGGCTCACCTAAAAAATAGTTTAGCAAAGCAAAGCCGATAGAGATGCCAGCAATGGCAAATATGGCGCGCCGGGCTAGATAGCGCATCCCGTACTTAATCACAATGCGGCCATTAACCACCGAGGCCGTCCCCAGGCACAGGGCCAGGGCCGCAAACAATAAGGGGAAGTGCTCGCCACCGCCGAGCTGTATCGACAGCACCTGCTGGGAGGTTGCCAAAAACGCCACAAAAGCACCGGACACACAACCCGCTGCCAAGGTGTAACCGATGGCGGTGGGGTGGCGCAGCACCGCCCAAAAGCCACGGGCAATATCCTTGGCTCGAAATGGCCGGCGCAGCTCTGGCTTTAAGGTTTCCGCTTGGCGCAGGCCAAGCCACAGCCACACCACCACCGCCAAGGCCATCAGCGAGGCATAAATCATGCGCCAGTCTGCCAACCACAACACCAGCTGCCCCAGGCTGGGGGCCAGCGCCGGGACGATAATAAAAACCGTCATAATAAATGACATCACCCGGGCCATTTCCCGGCCCTGGTACTGATCGCGCACCATGGCCATGCTCACCACCCGCGGGCCAGCCAGGCCCAGGCCCTGTAAAAAGCGCCCGCCAAGCATCAGCTCAAAACTCGGTGCCCACATCGATAGGGCACAGCCGGCGACAAATAAACACAGGCCAATATAGGCGGTGGGTTTGCGCCCCAGGCGATCGGACAAGGGCCCAAAAAATAACTGCCCCACCCCAAGGCCCATAAACAAATAGGCGATAATCAGCTGCACCTGATTGGGGTCGCTGACCCCGAGCTGGCGGCCAATAATATCCAGCGCCGGCAGCATTGCATCAATAGACAGCGCCACCAGTGAGGTCATCAAGGCCAACAGGGCCACAAACTCGGCCAGGGATAGGGGTTTTAAGGGCTGTTTAGACACAGGGTCTCCAATTGTTGCGTTTGCGCCCTATTCACCGGCACATTCCAATAGTTCATCGAGCTGCAACAGCAGCGGTTCAAGGGCGGCTATAATTTCTGGCTTGGCCCGATACACCTCGGCCACCATCGGCGCGATACCACAGCGAGGCGGCAGCTGGGCCCGGGCCTGTACCAGCTCGCCCATGCGCGGCAAAAATATAAACTGTAACCACTGGTGAAAATCCAGGGTGTCGATACAAAAGGGCTGGCTGCTGGCCAGGGCCTCGGCACTGGGCGCTTGTTGCTGCCACAGGCCCTGTTGCTGTAATACCTGTTGCAGCTGCAGCAGTGCGGCAGCCACGGCCTCATATCGATTCATAAAGCCACCGTTAAAAACGCCGGGCAAAAGGCGGCAGTGAGTTTAGAATCGCCTGGCCATAGCGACGGCTGAGCAGGCGATTATCCAACAGGGTTACCGTGCCGGTATCGGCTTCGGTGCGCAGCAGGCGGCCGCTGGCCTGAATTAAGCGCACACAGGCGTCGGGCACGGTAATTTCCATAAACGGGTTGCCACCACGGGCCTCGACCCACTCCGCCAAAGACGCTTCAACCGGATCATCGGGTACCGCAAAGGGAATCTTTGCAATCACCACATGGCTGCAGTATTTACCCGGCAGGTCGATACCTTCGGCAAAGCTGGCCAAGCCGAAGATAACACTTTGCAGCTCGCGGTCGACGGCTTTTTTATGGGCTTTGATAATTTCCTGTTTGGATTTATCGCCCTGCAATAATACCCGCCCCTGCCAGGCCATGGGCAGGCCCTCGTGCACCTCGCGCATCTGCCGGCGCGAGGAAAACAATACCAGGCTGCCCAGCTCATCTTTTAATAATTCGGGAATGCTGTCGACCAGGGCCTGAGTATGGTCTTGCACCTTACCGCCATCGCCGGCGCTGGGGGGAATTTGCAAACTGCCATTGCCCTGGTAATCAAAGGGGCTGGGCACCGAATCGTAGCAGCTATCGGGCGGCGTGCCGGCACGCATGCAAAAGCGATCAAATTTTTGCAGCGCAGTTAACGTAGCCGAGGTGACTACCGCGCCGCAGCAGCGGCTCCACAGGCCACCGGCGAGGGTGCCGGCGGCCAAAATGGGGCTGGAACACACCTCAAGGTCGATATAGCCACCAATTTCGACCACGGTAATCCAACGTGCGGTGGGCGGGTAGTTGGGGTCATCGGGTTTGGCAAAGCTAAACCACAGCGCGCTATTGGCCTCGGCCCGGGCTTGCCAGTTGCCGATTAGCGGGTACCAGTTTTCCAGGTCGACCTTGGGCACATCGCAAAAGGCATCCTCCATCGATTCTTCGACTTCTCTGGCCATTTTGCCCAGAAGATCTTCTAGCCGGTCAAACGCCTGGTAAATTTGTTCGGCCAACTCGGCGATGTCGGCCGGCACTATGCCGCCATCAAAGCGGTAGCGCAATTGGCGCTCGTTGTCATCGATAGTGTCGGCCAGGGCCTGCAATAAAGGGTAGACTCGGTCGAGCTGGGTGCGCGCATCTTGCAGGGCGCCGGGCAGCTGCTCGCCAAAGCGGTCGACATTGCCGGCACCGGAGATCTCACCCAGCATGGCGGACAATTGTTTTAAACTTTGCTCCAACCACTTGGAGGTGGCCAATACCCGGCTGTGGTGGGCAAAATGGCCCAGGGCCTTATCCGGCAGGTGGTGGCCCTCATCAAAAATATAAATTGTGTCTTCTGGCGCGGGCAATACCGCGCCGCCGCCCAGGGCCAAATCCGCCAGCACCAGGTCGTGGTTGGTAACAATCACGTCCACATTGGTGATATTGTCTCGGGCTTTTAAAAAACTGCAGCTGGAAACATTCGAGCAGCGCCGGCCCGTGCACTGGCGGTGGTCGGTGGTCACCCGGCGCCAAACGTCATCCTCAAAGCCCTCCTCCCAGTTATCTTTATCGCCATCCCAATCATTGGCGGCCAGGGCCTCGGTCATGGATTGATAAATTTTAATGGACTGCTCGTCCAAGCCGCTGCTGTACTCTTCGTACAAGGCCTGGGTCGGGTCGGCCGGGGTGGGGCTATCGATTTGCTGCAGCAAAGTATCGAGCTTACTTAGACAGAGGTAGCGACCGCGCCCCTTGGCCAGGGCAAAACTAAATTGCAGGCCGCTGTTGTGGCGCACATCGGGCAGGTCTTTATTGACGATTTGCTCCTGCAGGGCCACGGTGGCGGTAGACACCACCAATTTTTTACCCAGCGCCTTGGCAATGGGCAGCGCCGCCAACAGATAGGCCACGGTTTTGCCGGTACCGGTGCCGGCCTCCACTACACAGATATGGCCCTGGCTCTGGCGCTCGTCTTCGTCATCCAAAACGATGCCGCCCAGGGTGCGGGCGATATCGGCGATCATCAGCTTTTGGCCGTAGCGGGCACGCAGGCCCTTGGCCTCAAGAAAGTGGCTGTAGGCGCCTTGGATCTGTTGTTTTAAATCGTCACTGAGCATGGGCGGGCCGGCGTGCCCCGGGGGCACCTTGAACACTGGATAAATGGCCAGCTATTCTAGCGGTTTTGGGCCGCCGGGAATAGCGGCCCATCGCATGGGCTAACGGCTGAGCTTATTGATAACCGGGTTGGCGTACATGGCTAAAAAGATCTCCCGCTGGGCCTCGGGCACCTGGGCCAAACGGGCTTCAAACTCGCGCCCTTCTGGGCCAAAGTTATCGGCTTTAAAATCCCAGCCCTCGCTGCCCACTTTAACTTGGGGCCACTGCCCTTTGAGCTTGTGGTAGGCAAAACAGTTACTGGGGTGCAGGCGGTATTCAAAGCGTATCTGCCGGTCGATTTCAGCGGCCACATCATCGGTGTTTTCAAAGTCACCGCGCAATACCTCACCAAAAGCCACATGCACCCGGCCCTTCTCGCCGCTAATACCCAGGGCAATACTGTCGATATCCTCGTGCTCATCTTTTTGGTAGCCACCGTTTTGGCCCTGCTGGTACAGCTCATTGGTTTTGGCGCTGTCACAGGGGTCTAGCTCGTAGGAGATGGCCACCGGCACAATATGCAGCTCATTGATATATTCACCCAAGCTGCGCTGTTTGCCCTTGCTCAGGGCGATCATGCTGATAATCGCCGGGTTGGTAATATCCATCCCATCCTTGGCCCGGCCCTCTCGGTGGGCGATCCAGATATTGGCGTTTTCTTCGTTGATCGAGTGATGGATATAGCTGGATAAATGCTTGGCCGCGCGCAGCTTTTCGCGCGGCGCGGTGGCCGAACGATTGACGATAAAGCTTTTATTTAAACGCATTAAATCCGACACATAGGGCTTGGTCAGCAGGTTATCGCCAATGGCGATACGCACGGTGCTAAAGCCCTGGTCGAACAGGGCCATACTGACAAAGGCCGGGTCCATGGCGATATCTCGGTGATTACTGATAAACAGGTAAGCCTTATTGGGCTGCAGTTTATCCAAGCCGCTAAAGGTGAGGCCGCGACTGGTCTCGGCGATCATCCGATCCATATAGGCCTTAATTTCAACTTGCAGCGGCTCAACCCCGTCTACCTTGGCCAGGCGACGTTTAAGCACGGCCTTGATCAGAGGGCGCAGAATAAAACCAAACACTTGCTTAAGGCGAGGAAAGCGAAAGGCGGCGATGGCCTCAATCAGCTCCGGATCCTGAATAATTTTATCCAGGGTGGGGCGTACTTCAGCGTCGTTGTAGGGACGGATATCGTCAAACTTACTCATAATGATTCTTGTTATATAAACAACTGGGTAAAACCACCCAACATACCGAAAAGCGGCCCTAAATACCATCCCGTGGTACACTTGCCGGCCATTTTAAACCGAGATACTCGCGTGGCCAGCAACTGCTACTGCCAAAGTTCCAAACCCTTTAGCGATTGCTGCCAGCCGCTGCTGGCCGGCCAGCCTGCCCCTAGCGCCGAGGCTCTAATGCGCTCGCGCTACAGCGCCCATGTACTGGGCAATATCGATTACCTGTTGCGCAGCTGGGACAATACGCAAGCCAGCGCCGGCGATATTAAAGACTGGGTAGAGGGCCACGATTGGCTCGGCCTGCAAATTTTACAGTGCCGCCAGGGCGGCCCCAGCCACAAAACCGGCACGGTGGAATTTATTGCCTATTACCGCCCTAAAGGCAGTCAAGAACGCCTGGCCCACCACGAGCTGTCCAATTTTATCCGCGCCGATGGCCACTGGTACTATGTGGATGGCGCCACTCCCAAGGGGGCACCCAAAAAAACCGGCCGCAACGACCCCTGCCCCTGTGGCAGCGGCAAAAAATTTAAGCAGTGTTGCATCTAAGGATTTAGCCATGGCCTTAACCAGTATTCACCAACTGCTGCAACAAATGGATGTTGCCTGGCGCTGTTACGACAGCGGCGTACGGATTGAAAAGCTCGACAAAGACAGCTGGCAGCGCTTTGAAGCGGGCGAGCTGCCCTACCCCAAGCCCTACTTGAGGCAGGCCTGGCCCACTTTGGTATTTTGGCCCAGGCAAGACAAGCACAAACAACAGGTACAGGTGTGGAAGCTGCGTTTGCCACTGGATGAACAGGGCAAGCTCGACCTGCCCAGCCGCGACCGGTTTTTGCAGCAATTGCTAACCGCCCTGGGCAAAAATGCCGAGGCTGCTGCCGCCGGCGAACAGCTGAGCGCAGTGCTCGATGGCAACCCTTTTGTGGCACAGGCCGGGGAAGAGAAGCAAGCTAACCTCAATGCTATTATCGGCCAGCAGCTGGGTAAAATACCCAGCCAGTTTTACGCCCCCTGCCTAGAATTTTTTAGCGCCCAGCACGACGACTGGCAGAGCTTGGGCTTACAGGGCTTGGCCGACCTCGCCTGTCGCTGGCAGCAGCACCAAGCGCTGTTGTGCCAGGCAATACCCGACCTGCCCGAGCCAGTGCTGGCCAGCCTTTGCCACTGCCTGGAACACCAGCCCATCAGCCGCGAGCTGGGCCAAGCCCTACTGGCCCGCCTGCAGCGCAGCGACGATGCCAGCCAACAGGCATTGATCTTTCGCGGCCTCAGCCACTGCCGCGAGCCAGAGTGCGTGCGCGCTGGCCTAAGCACCCTATTATCCCAAGCCAGCGCCGAACAGATCGAAGTGCTGGCCACTCTGGCCAGCCGCGCCGGCCCCTATTTGATTGAAGCGCCCTTTTGCCTGGTATTTTTAGAGCACTTGGCCAGCGCCGGGAATGAGGTATTTGTCGCCCTAATGAGCGAACTGATGTTCCAGCCCCAGCTGCGCCCGGCACTGATGGCCGCCATGCGCCAACCCCAGCGCTCGGAGCGTTTGAGCGCCGCGATTGGGGCTTTGTTTAAAGCCTAAATGGGAAAAGGGTCTCCTTTGGACTCAAAATAGTGCGTGCCTCTCTTTATTATCGCAAAGCTGAGTTATTTAAAAGTTCCTTGCATGTTGCTTGGATAATAGATAGTGGCTTCGACCCCGAGTCTTGTGGTGGGTAAGGGGTTCTGGGGGACGCGGTAAATACATCCCTGTAGCTCTCGTCCGCCGTCCCTGGCTCCCAAGCCCCCAGAACCCCTTACCCACCACAAGACTCTGCAGC
>JAOXRV010000366.1 GCA_025800435.1 Cellvibrionaceae bacterium
CCCCTCAATCAGCCCAGTATTAGCAAACATCATGCTCGACCACCTCGATTCGCTACTCACAGGGCTTGACTACAAACTCGTCCGCTATGCCGACGACGCGATGCTCTTGTGCAAAAAGCACACACAAGCCGAAAGAGCACAGCAACAAATAACGCCGGGGTTAACGCAGCATACATGGCAAGGCAAACAAGCCGACATCCCCATCCGCAACGTTGCCAACGGAGTGGAATATTTAGGTTACCGGTTTACCCAACATACAGTGGAAGAGGCCAACACACACAAGCTCGCCCCCTCACCCACAAGGGTGCCGCAAACCAATCAGCGATTGTTCCTTCAGCAAACTGAAAAACATACGCTCTGTATCGCGGGGGAACCTGCACAGGTCAAACTTCACCAGCAGCGCCTAGCCGTAGAGCGCAATAGCGACCCCCTCACCGAAATCCCCCTTGCACACTTAGAATGCGTTGTACTATTTGGCGCCCACCAAATCACCACACAAGCACTCACAAAAGCGATGCAACATCAGGTACCCGTATACTTTGCTAACCGCTTTGGTCACTACCAAGGCACAGCCGCCGCCATAGAGCATAACCCCACACAACACCTAAAACAGGCCGAACACTTTAGCCGGCACGAAAACCGCCTTAGCTTTGCCAAGGCACTGGTTGCGGCTCGCATACGCAGCCAAAAAGAGGTGTTAAGGCACCGTAAACAACGTTGCGCAACGCTTAACCACGCACTGCAAAGCCTCGCCAATGCGCACAGCACCGAACAATGCCTAGGCATAGAAGGCCACGCAACCGCCGCATACTGGCAGGCGTTTGCTAAACTGCTGCCCGAACCGTGGGAGATGCCAAAGCGCGAAAAGCGCCCGCCGCAAGATCCCATCAACAGCCTGCTCTCATTTGGTTACGCCCTGCTCTATGCCCATACCGATAGCCTGTTGCGCAGTAAAGGGTTATTCCCAACCTTGGGTGGCTACCACCAAAGCAGGGGCACCCATA
>JAOXRV010000406.1 GCA_025800435.1 Cellvibrionaceae bacterium
TGGCCGGTGGTATTATTTTTGGTGCCCAGCAAAACTGGCAGCAACTGGGCCTGGGTGGCGACAGCCCCGAGCTGGCCAAACAGGCGCCGGTGGTAAGCCAGCCCAGTATTGTTAATCAGCCAGTGATGGCGGTGGGTGTCAACGCCAATCGCAGTGCCGCGCCGGTGCGGGTTAATCGCAGCCCCATGCCGCTGTTTGTGCCCCGCGGGCCAGCCCAGTTAGATGGCCAGCGCGCGGTTAACGAGCAAGAAATTCAGGGCCGCTTAAATGCGCTAATGTTGGAGCACGCCAATAATGCGGCTACCAACACCGGCCGGGGTGTATTACCCTATGCCCGCATTCCCAAATTAGAAAACCCAATCGAAGAGTAGATCCCGTTGCCTGCACTGCCAGTAACCGGGGTTTGCGCCTGGTAAACTGACATGTTGAATAAGCCGCGTTTCCTATTCGCACTCGCCTGTGGCCTGCTGAGCCCCACCCTGTGGGCCCAGGCAGATACCGCTGAGCCCAATTCTGTAGCCCCCGCTATCGCCGAGCCCGCCGCCGAAGCGGCCCCAGTCATCCCAGAACCCGCCGCCGCTGAGCCAGCCCAGGGCGAAATGGGTAGCTCCACCCTCACCGGCAACCAGGCCCAGGCTATTTTGCAGCAGATGTCTAAAGCCGTGCGCGAGCTGGATTATCAAGGCCTAGTTACCTATGAGTTCTCGGGCGCGATCGACAGTTTTCGCATGGTTCACAAAGTGGTGGACGGGGTCGAGCACGAGCGCATGCAGCAGCTCAATGGCCGCCAGCGCGAAGTGATTAGCCGTGGTCGGCGCCTCGATTGTGTGGCGGTAGGCGATCAGCTGTTGCGTGGGGCCTCCCTGCGCCTGGGTGAGCACCTGTTACAGCTGAGTGATTTCTATACCCATCGGGTGATGGGGGTGAACCGCCTGGCCGACCGCGAAGTGCTGTTGCTGAGTATTGAGCCGCGTGATAAGTACCGTTATGGCTATATCATCGGTGTCGATCGGCAGACTTCGCTGCCGTTGATGATGGAGCTGGTCGGCAGCTCGCCGCGCAAGGTGTTTGAGCGCTTTCAGTTTGTAGAGCTGCAGGTTGGAGAGGAAATAGAGGCCGCCTTGCTCGAAGCCAAAACCGATAAAGCCATCTTTATTACCCATCAAAATGCCTGTGCTGACAGTGAGCCTCAGGGCCCTAAAACCTGGCAGGCGGACTGGTTACCCGCCGGCTTTGTATTTTCCGGTCAGCAGCTTTCTAGCCTGGGTGGCGATATGCTGATGTACAGCGATGGTCTCAATGCTCTGTCGATTTTTATCGACCGGGTCGATGAGGGTGAGCCGGTGATTGAAGGTCACTCGCGCCGGGGCGCCACCTCGGTCGTCATGACCAAGACGTTGCTGGGCAAAGAGGTGTATTCGGTCACGGTGGTGGGCGAGCTGCCCAGGCTTGCACTGCTGCGTATTGCCGAGCGGGTGCGCCCCTTGGCGGCGGGCCGATGATTGAAGAGCGCGGCCGGGTGGTCGCCATCGAAGCCGATCACTTGTGGTTGGCCACGATACAGCGCAGTAGCTGTCAGTCTTGCAGCGCCCGAGCCGGCTGCGGTCAGCACCTATTGAGTGCTTTGGGCGAGCGCGAAGGTTTGCTTAAGGTGCCGCTGAAAAAGGCCCGGGCCGAGGATTTTGAAATGGGCCAGGAGGTGGTGATCGGCATTGCCGAGCAGGCCCTGCTAAAGGCTAGCGGCACGGCCTATATTGTGCCGCTGCTAAGCTTATTGCTACTGACCGGCCTGGGCCAGTATTGGGCCGGCGAGGCAGGCGCTATTGGTGGTGCTTTGGTGGGCATATTGCTGGGTGCTGCTGGGGTTGCCTGGTACAGTCGGCAGAGGGCTTGTGTTAGCGAGTATCAGCCCCAATTACTATCCACTGGAACCAACTCCGCAGGGGGTGATCCAATTAAACTCCTATAGTTTGGAACTATAGCAGCCTTCCTGTTGATAGGGTTAGAGGGTTGCGCAAAAGGAGGGCGTGCAGAACAATAGCACGCAAAAGCGTAAAAACTGATTTAGTTGAATGGCTCACAGAGGTTAACTATGACCCAATACAAAGCGCAAACTCAATTTGCTTGGATGCATTTATTACTGGCTTTTTTACTGTGCCTGCCGCTGGCCGCCAGTGCCCGGGGCCTGCCCGAGTTTACCCAGCTAATTGAGGAGCGCTCACCGGCGGTGGTGAAGATTAATACGGT
>JAOXRV010000639.1 GCA_025800435.1 Cellvibrionaceae bacterium
GGCGCTCTAACAGCGCCAGGGTAATACCCAGGGCGGCGTGAATACCGGCGATGGTATCGCCAATTGAAAGATTCGGCCGCACCGGCGCCTGATCGGCAAAACCATTGACATAGCGGAACCCCGAAATACCTTCGCACACCGAGGCAAAGCCAGGCTTTTTGGCGTAGGGGCCATCCTGGCCATAACCCGAGATACGGGCGTAAATTACTTTGGGGTTTTCAGCTTTGATCACGTCCGGGCCCAGGCCCCATTTTTCCATCACCCCAGGGCGAAAATTTTCTATCACTACATCCGCCTCGGCCATTAAACGCTTGGCAATGGCCTGGCCCTGGGCCTGTTTTAAATCTAGGCTCAGGCTTTTTTTATTGCGCCCTAAGCTGTACCACCAAAGCGAGGTGCCATCGCGCAGCTCGCGCCAACCGCGAATGGGGTCGCCGCCCTCAGGGGGCTCTAGTTTAATTACCTCGGCGCCAAAATAGGCCAACATGGAACCTGCGAAGGGGCCAGCCAACAGCTGCCCCGCCTCAATGACCTTAAGCCCCGCCAGGGGTTTGCCTGCGCTCATCGCCTCACCTCTTTAACTTTACTTCGGCCCGGCTTAGCAAGCCCAAGATGGGGTTGGCCGCCAGCACCTTTTCTTTTAGGGCAAGGCCAATCACAATGCCGATAAAAAAACCGCCTAGGTGGGCGGCGTAGTCCACCGCCTCATTTTGAAACAGCAAACCAAAAATATTAATCGCCAGCCACAGTATAAAAAACCACAGGGCCGACAACTTTTTTTGGTAGATAATAAACATAAACGTCAGGCTGGCGTGGCGAAACCACAGCAAATACATGCCGAACAAACCGGCGATGGCGCCGCTGGCACCCAGCGAAGGCACATCTGAACCGAGCCGCACTACCATACTGCTAAGAGACGCAAATACCCCACAGCCGAGGTACAGCAGTAGATAGCGCCAGTGGCCCAGCACGTCTTCCAAGTTATCGCCAATAATATATAGAAAATACAGATTGCCGAGCAGATGAATAACCGAGCCGTGTAAAAATACCGCGGTTATTACGGTCCACCACTGCTCACCCGCAGACAGCGCAATCGGCGTCATGGCAAAATTACTCAGCACATAATCGTAATTGGGCGGGTAAAAATAATAGGCCATAAAAATAATAAGATTGGCCAACAGTAAAACGTAGTTTACCCAGGGCGTACGCTTGGGTTTGATATTGTATTCCACCGGCAGCTGGGAAAAAATTTGGAATAAAAATGTCTTCCAGCTGATGCCCTGGTTTATATCATCCAAGTGCTGCTGCAGGGCCGGGCTCTGTTCTAGCTGGGGCAGCTCGTCTTTATCGATCCAGCTGCCCTCACAGCGGCCGCAGATGTCGATCTCGCTGTGGTAATTCAGCAACAAATGGTGGCGCTCAAGGGGAATGGCACAATCGGGGCAGTGAATATCCGCCGGCCCCAGGCTCGCCCCAAAGGTCTCGGTAAAACACTCCGGCGCCTGCTCTGGGTGCAGCTGGCGCAATAGGCCGTTGACCTCGCCCCGATCAAACCACAAACCACCGCAGGCCCGGCACACGTCCAGCTCCTGTTGCCGGTAGCGATAGCCCCACAGCCACTGAGCGCTGCAACGGGGGCAACGCCGAGCTGGGGTTTGGGGGGTAAACAAACTCATTATTGACGCCGCCTTTAACTCACTGCCAACACAACTTTGCCAATTAACTGGTTGGATTCCATCAGCCGGTGCGCCTCGGCTACCTCGGCAATGGCAAACTCCCTGGCAATCAATGGGCGCATTTTACCCTGCTCAATAAGCGGCCAAACCTTGGCTTGCAAGTTCTGGGCG
>JAOXRV010000648.1 GCA_025800435.1 Cellvibrionaceae bacterium
AGACACGGGCTGCTTAGCGTGCCTCGCCTTTGTTTTTGTCTGCAGGGGCGGGGCTGCTTTTGAGCAGGAAAACGCCAAGAAAGATAAGGCCGGTGGCAACAAAGCTTGCCCACCCCAAAGGCTCACCAAGGAAAGCCCCGATCGCAAGTGCCACAACAGGCGGAATATAGGTGGCGGAAGAGGCCGTCACTGCTCCGAGCTTGGCCACGATATAATAATAGAAGATATAGGCGCAGCCTGTACCCAAAAGGCCGAGGCCGACCGATAGCCCCAAAAGCGTTTTTCCATCTGACCAGATTGCTGACGGAACCGACATGTCGGTGAACAGGGAAAGGCTGATCAGGGCCAGTCCGAGCTGATAGGTCGCCAGCGCCACTGGTTGGATCTGATGATGGGCGAGAAACTTGCGCGCATAGACGAAAGAAGAGCCGACACTGAGCGATCCGAGCGCCATGTATAAAACGCCGGCAAGATTGGTGTGGGCAAGATCGGCGCCGAATGGATTGGCAATGAT
>JAOXRV010000504.1 GCA_025800435.1 Cellvibrionaceae bacterium
TTCCGATCTGTGCTCGATCTGCTTGATCAGCAGGGCGGGCAGGTCGCCAATTTCCTGTACATCGTCGTACAGCTTGGTCAGCTTGGTGTGGGGTACCGCCAGTAATTTGGCGTCTGGGCCAGACTCGTCGGTCATATTCAATACGCCGATAGGGCGGCTGCGGATAACCGCGCCGGGCATTACCGGGTAGGGGCTTACCACCAGCACATCCAGCGGGTCGCCGTCCTCAGACAGGGTGGCGGGGATAAAGCCGTAGTTGGCGGGGTAGAACATGGGGGTGGCGACAAAACGGTCAACAAATACCGCGTCGGCATCCTTTTCAACTTCATATTTGATGGGGTCGGCATTGGCCGGAATTTCGATGATCACATTGATATCGTTGGGCAGGTCCTGACCCGCGGGGATTTTGTCGAAGCTCATGGTGCTGCTCTGTAGTTGAGAATGATAAGGTTAAAGTTTGGCGCGGATTATATACGCCAGCCCTAGGCTCTGGCTATATAGATTAAGGTTTAGGCGTTTTATTGGATTGTGAGAATTTTGGGAGGGCTTGGGCGGCCTATGGCGATAGATTAGGCTCTAAGGGCCCCGCTGAGCATCACCGAGTTATTCAGAGGTGCCCTAAGCAATGAATGAGGAATAACCATGGGTAGTTACAAGACCAAGGCTCAACTAGCACTGGCAGTACTGGTACTTTTGGGTGGGCATACCAATAGCCTTGCCCAGGCCGAAGAGGCCACCGCGACCTTTGCCGCCGGTTGTTTCTGGTGTTTAGAGCCCCCTTTTGACAAGCTCGATGGGGTGCTTAGCACCACCTCGGGCTATATTGGGGGCCACCGGGATAAGCCAACTTATAAGCAGGTCTCCGCCGGCAGCACCGGCCACACTGAGGCGGTACAGATCAAATATGACCCCAGCCGGGTCAGTTACGCCGAGCTGTTGCAGGTATTTTGGCGCAATGTGGACCCCTTTGACGGCAAGGGTCAGTTCTGTGACAAGGGCAGTCAATACCGGCCGGGTATTTTTTATCACGATGCGGCCCAGCAACAGGCCGCCTGGGATAGTGCTCGGCAACTCAAACAGGGTTATTTAAAAACCGCCTTAGAAAAGGGCCAAAAGCTTGTGGTAGAAATCACCCAGGCCAGCACTTTCTATCCGGCCGAGGCCTATCACCAGGATTACTACCAGCGCAACCCAGTGCGCTATAAATACTACCGTTATCGCTGTGGGCGGGATAAGCGTTTAGAGCAGGTTTGGGGTTCTGGTAGATAGGGGGTTTTTCCGCGAGCCCAGTGGTGGGGGTAAGGGTTTTGGGGAACGCATAAACCCATCCCTGGGGCTCTCGTCCGCCATCCCTGGCTCCCAAGCCCCCAAAACCCTTACCCCCACCACTGGGCTCTCACATTGTGCAAAATTTATAATCTTACAGGTACAAATATGTGCTTGTAGACTGTTACGCTGACTCCTGTGAGGGATTTTGGAGTGGGGCTTAAACCTTAAACTTCTTCTTCAGCTTCTTTTCCACCATCACTTTTTTCAAGGTGGCGTACTGGGGCATGCCGTTTTTATATTCGGGGTAGTCTTCGCCCTGAATCAGCGGCAGCAGGTAGTCGCGGCCGGCCTCGCTAATGCCAAAGCCATCTTTGCTGATATAGTTGCGCGGCATCATCTTCTCGACATTGGCTACCTGGTCTAAAGGTGCCTCGCCGATGCTCCATTTATACTTCTTGCCCTTGCCGCGAATAATCGCGGGCATCACGGCGTTTTTACCGGCTATCGCCATCTCAACCGCGGCCTTGCCCACCGCGTAGGCCTGCTCCACATCGGTGGCAGAGGCAATGTGCCGGGCGGCGCGCTGTAGGTAGTCGGCCAGGGCCCAGTGGTATTTATAACCCAGCTCGTCTTTTACCATCTGCGCCAGGGTGGGGGCTACGCCGCCGAGCTGCTTGTGGCCAAAGGCGTCGGTGGTGCCGGCGTCGGCCAAAAAGCTGCCGTCTTTATAGGCGGCGCCTTCGGAGGCGACAATGGCACAAAAGCCATATTTTTTAACGCACTGCTTAACTTTGCGCAAAAACTTTTCTTTGTTAAAGGCAATTTCCGGGAACAGGATAATATGGGGCGAGTCGCCCTCGTTCTCGGCGGCCAGGCCGCCGGCGGCGGCAATCCAGCCCGCGTGGCGGCCCATTACCTCAAGAATAAATACCTTGGTCGAGGTCTCGCACATAGAGGCCACATCCAGACCGGCTTCTTTAATCGATACCGCCACATACTTGGCGACCGAGCCAAAACCTGGGCTGTTGTCGGTAATGGGCAGGTCATTGTCCACGGTTTTGGGCACGTGAATGGCCTGAATGGGGTAGCCCATTGTTTCCGACAGCTGGGAAATCTTTAAGCAGGTGTCGGCGGAGTCGCCGCCGCCATTGTAAAAAAAGTAGCCGATATTGTGGGCCTTAAATACCTCGATCAGACGCTCGTACTCGGCCCGGTTTTGCTCCAGGCTCTTGAGCTTATAGCGGCAGGAGCCAAAGGCGCCGGAGGGGGTGTGGCGCAGGGCGGCGATGGTCTTGGCGCTCTCTTTGCTGGTGTCGATCAACTCTTCGCGCAGGGCTCCTATAATTCCATTATTGCCTGCGTAGACTTTGCCGATTTGCTTGCTGGCGCGGGCGGTTTCGATAACCCCGCAAGCGCTGGCATTAATAACGGCGGTAACACCGCCCGACTGGGCGTAAAAGGCATTCTTTTTTGCCATTGGCTTCTCTCAAGTTGGTTTTTGATGAAAAATACGGAGCAGTACACATCCATGTTCTCGTCGGCGCGATGCCAACGGCGCGCATGATACTGTAAACTGCTCATAATTGCATCGACATATAGATTAACAGCAGGGCGGGCCGGCGGTGGCTTAAGGGGTTTTAGAGGTTTTTATGCATATTCATTTTTTGGGCATTTGCGGCACCTTTATGGGCAGCCTGGCCCAGCTGGCCAAGGCCCTGGGGCACCGGGTTAGTGGTAGCGATGCCAATGTCTACCCGCCCATGAGTACCCAGCTTGAGCAGGCCGGCATCACCCTGCACGAGGGTTACGACGCCAGTGTGCTGGAGCCGGCGCCGGATCTGGTGATTGTCGGCAATGCCATGTCCCGGGGCAACCCGGCGGTGGAGGCGCTGCTCAATAAGCGCCTGCCCTATTGCTCTGGGCCCCAGTGGCTGTGCGATGAGGTGCTTAGCAAACGCTGGGTGCTGGCGGTATCGGGCACCCATGGCAAAACCAGCACCAGCTCTATGTTGGCCTGGATTTTAGAGTACGCCGGTTTTAAGCCCGGCTTTTTAATCGGCGGTGTGCCGGCTAACTTTTCTGTATCGGCGCGCTTGGGCGAGTCGGATTTTTTTGTGATTGAGGCCGATGAATACGACACCGCTTTTTTCGATAAGCGCTCAAAGTTTTTGCATTACCGCCCCCAGACCTTATTAATTAATAACCTCGAATACGACCATGCGGATATCTTCCCAGATCTGGCCGCCATTCAAACCCAGTTTCAGCATTTAATTCGCACCGTGCCCGGGCTGGGCTTGGTGCTGCACCCAGTTGGCAACCAAGCCATTGACGAAGTGCTGGATAAGGGCCTGTGGTGCGAGCGGCAGGGCTTGGGTAGCGACTGGTTGAGCGAATCGCTCAATGCCGATGGCAGCCGCTTTAAAGTGCGCGACCCGGACGCGAACTGGGCCGAGGTAAGTTGGGGCTTGAACGGTGAGCACAATATCGCCAACGGCATGGGCGCGATCGCCGCCGCCCGCCATGTCGGGGTTGAGCTGGCGACAGCGGCGGCGGCCCTGGGCGAGTTTAAAGGCATTAAGCGGCGCTTGGAGCTACTGGGTGAGGCGGCCGGGGTAAAAGTTTACGACGATTTTGCCCACCACCCCACCGCCATTGCCACCACCCTGGAGGGGATGCGGGCCAAGGTCGGGCAGGCGCCGTTAATTGCAGTGCTGGAGCCGCGCTCCAATACCATGAAACTGGGGGTGCACAAGCAGACCCTATTCCAGGCCTGTAACAATGCGGATCAGGTGTTTTGCCTTGAACCGGAGGGGCTCAGTTGGTCGCTGCAGGGCCAGGCCGACAGCGTCGATACCGATATTCACATTGCCAGCAGTCACGAGACCCTGTTACAGCAGGTGTTGGCAGCGGCTGCGCCGGGCAGCCATATTGTTATTATGAGCAATGGCGGCTTTGGCGGCATTCACCAAAAACTTTTGGAGCGTTTACAGCATGGCTGATCAGAATTACGCCAATACTATTACTGTGGCTATTACCGGGGGCTCTGGGGTGCAGTATGCGCTGCGTTTATTGCAGTGTTTGCTGGGTGCAAACTGCCGGGTGAATTTAATGGTATCCGAGGCGGCCGGGGTGGTAATCCGCACCGAGACCGAGCTGGCCCTGCCCGAAGACGACGCCCAGTGGTCGCAGTTTTTTTGCCAGCATTACGGTGTCGACGACAAGCAGCTGCGCTTGTATAGCAAGCGCGATTGGTTTTCGCCGGTGGCCTCGGGCTCCAGTAAAACCGCGCCCATGGTCATCTGTCCGGCCAGTGGCGGTACCCTGTCGGCCATCGCCTGTGGTGCCAGTAATAATTTAGTTGAGCGCGCTGCGGATGTGGTATTAAAAGAGCGTCAGCCTTTAATATTGGTGCCACGCGAAGCGCCTTACTCGGCCATTCACCTGGAAAATATGCTCAAGCTAACTCAGCTCGGCGCTTTGGTACTGCCCGCCAGCCCAGGCTTTTATCACCGGCCCCAGTCGATAGAAGATATGATCGATTTTATTGTGGCGCGTATCCTCGACCGGCTCGGCCTAGAGCAATCCTTAATGCCTCGCTGGGGTGATTAGTCCACTCGGTTGAGGCGACTGCCTGCCAAAAAAGCTTCGAGATTGCCAGCCATAATATTCACCAGGCGCTGGCGCGCCTCGCGTGAGGCCCAGGCCGAGTGGGGGCTTAGCAGCAGCCTTGGAATATCTTCGGCCAGGATCGGCAGCTCCGCCGGCGGCGGTTCTTGGCAGAGGGTGTCGAGCCCAGCGCCGCCCAGGTGGCCACCGCGCAAAGCCTCGATCAGTGCCGCTTCATCCACCAGCCCGCCTCTGGCGCAGTTAAGCAATAGTGCGCCGGTTTTCATTGTGGCCAGCTCAGCGGCGCCAATTAAATTCTCGGTGTCCGGGGTCAAGGGGCAGTGCAAGCTCAGCACATCGGCTTGGCTCAGAACTTGCCGAAACGGCAGTCGTCCGCCATCGGCCGCGCTGCCCGGACGCGCGCTTACTAAGATCTCCATGCCAAAGCTGCGGCCGATATTGGCCACCGCCTGACCAATGGCACCATAGCCGACAATGCCCAGTTTTTTGCCTTGCAGTTCTAGCACCGGGTGGTCTAGCAGGCAGAAAAAGGGGCTGGCGCTCCAGCGGCCGTTGCGGGCATCGCGGTCGTAGGCTTTTAAATTGGTGGCCAGGGCCAAAATAAGTGCCCAGCAGTGTTGGGCCACGCTGGCTACGCCGTAGCCGGGCACATTGCAAACGGCGATACCACGGCTGGCAGCGGCTTTCAGATCGATATTGTTGGTACCGGTAGCGGCGATCAAGATCAGCTTTAACTCGGGGCAGGCAGCCAAAATAGAATCATCTAAAATAACCTTATTACTGACGACTAACTGGGCTTGCTGGCAGCGTTCTAAGGTCTGCTTCGAGGTGGTGCTGGGGTAGCGGCGCCAGTGGCCGCAGTGGCCCAGCAGCTGGCTAAGGTCTAAGTCGCCGGGGCCGAGGCTGTCTTCATCTAATATCACAGCGTTGAGCATGGGTCGTCCTTATGGGTAAGCCGTTGTAATGGAAGGCTGCTTATCTAAGCTCTATTGTCTGGTTTTCTAAGCGCCAAGTCAGCCCTTGGGCTGGATATATATGTAAAGATGGGTCAAATGCTGGGGCAAATTAGTCTCTCGGGCAGCCAAGTGCCCGGTAAGTGCGCTATTATGAGGCGTTTAGCAGGGGTTGGGGCAAGCGCCGATAATACCCCCCGGCTGTCGACCCTGATGGGTGCCGGTTTTGAGTTAGTTCAGAGTTAATAAAGAGTTAGTTGAGAGTTAGGAAGGTTAAATGGGTCGAGTCTTGGCATCGGTGTATCGGGCGCTAGTATTGCAGCGCCCCCTGTTGAGTTTATTGCTGATCGTATTGCTGGCCCTCGTGGCTGCGGCGGGCCTGCCCAATTTTAAGCTCGATGCCTCCTCCGAATCCCTTACCTTGGAAAACGACGCCGATCTCGATTATTTTCGTGAGCTCTATTCGCGCTACCAAAGCGGCGATTTTTTAGTGGTTACCTACCGCCCCGATGCGGATCTCTTCTCCGATGAGGTGCTGGCTGATTTACGTGGCCTGGCTGACGACCTGGCTGAGATCGATGGGGTTAGCTCGGTCTTGAGTATGCTCGATGTGCCGCTTTTATACAGCCCTAAAATTAGCCTGACCGATTTTGCTGATGAGCCTAAGACCCTGATGAGCGATGGGGTTGATCGGGGCTTGGTTAAACAGGAGTTTTGGCACAGCCCTATCTACCGCGACATGATACTCAGCCCCGACGGCCGCACTACCGCGGTGATGGCCAATCTGAGCGTCGATCAACGCTATTTAGAGCTGGTAAAAGAACGCGATATTCTGCGCGCCGCCGATAAACGCGGCGAGCTAGATGCGGCCGAGCAGGCCCGCTATGCACAGGTCAGTGCCGAGTTCTTGGCCTACCGCACCGCCGCCGCCGCGCGCGATAAGGCACGGGTTGCGGCGGTACGCCAGGTGGTGGCCAAGTACAGTGATAGGGGCGAGCTATTTGTGGGCGGTGTCACTATGATTACCGCCGATATGATCGATTTTATTCGCAGTGATCTGGTGGTGTTTGGGGTAGCCATCGTGCTGTTTATTATCGGCTTGTTGGCGGTAATATTCCGCCAGTGGCGCTTTATTATTTTACCCCTGACGACCTGTGTACTCAGCGCGCTGTTAATGCTCGGCTTGGTCAGCTGGTTGGATTGGCGCCTGACCGTTATCTCCTCCAACTTTGTCGCGCTGCTATTAATTACCACCCTGGCCATTACCATTCACTTGGTGGTGCGCTTTCGTGAATCTTACGGTGAGCACCGCAACTGGACCAAGCAGCAGCTGGTGGTGGATATGGTGCACTATATGTTGCGCCCCTGCCTGTTTACGGTATTGACCACGGTGGTGGCCTTTGCCTCATTGGTGGTGAGCGGGATACGCCCGGTCATCGACTTCGGCTGGATGATGACCATCGGCCTGGTGGTGGGTTTTTGTATGGCTTTTGTGGTACTGCCCGCCGGCCTTATGCTGTGGCCCCTGGGCGATCCCAAGGACAACGGCGACCAGAGCAAGGCCTTTACCCAACGCTTTGCTTATTTTGCCGAGCACCACGGCAGCTTGGTATTGGGGCTGTCGCTGCTGGCGGCGCTGGCGTCTTTTTACGGCATGACCCTGCTAAAGGTCGATAACCGCTTTATCGACTATTTCCACAAAGACACCGAAATCTATCAGGGCATGGAGGCTATCGACCGGCGCCTGGGCGGCACCATGCCGCTGGAGCTGGTGCTGGATATGGCCCCTGAAGTGGCGCGGCCAAGCCCGGTTGTTGCCGCCAGCGCTGGCGATGAGTTTGAAGACGATTTGGCGGCGGATTTCGAAACGGCTGCCGAGGACGATTTTGGCGATGACTTTGGCGATGATTTTGGTGATGACTTTGGCGGCGCCAGCGAACAGCCCGAATCGGTTTATTGGTTTACCGGCGCCGGCCTGCGCGAGGTGGAACAGCTGCACGATTATCTCGAATCCCTGCCCGAGGTGGGCAAGGTGCAGTCCCTGGCGGTTGCCTACAAGGTTGCCAAAGACGTAAACGGCGGCAGTCTCAGCGATTTCGAGTTGGCAATTATGCGTCAGGCCCTGCCCGACAGCATCAACAATGTATTGGTTAAGCCCTATCTGTCGGTGGCCGAGCAGCAGACCCGTATTTCTATGCGCCTGGTCGAGACCAGCCCCGAGCTGGATCGCATGAGCATCGTCGACAAAATTCGTGAGCACGCGGTGAATGAGCTGGGCTTCGCCCCAGAGCAGCTGCACTTTAGCGGTATGTTGATCCTCTACAACAATATGCTCAACTCACTGTTCGATTCACAAATCACTACCTTGGGGGCGGTGTTTTTGGCCATTATGGTGATGTTTGTGATTCTGTTCCGCTCTCTGTTGCTGGCGGTGGTGGCCATTGTCCCCAATATGTTGGCGGCCTTTATGGTGCTTGGCGGTATGGGCTTGGCCGGTATTCCTTTGGATATGATGACAATTACCATTGCCGCTATTACCGTGGGTATAGCGGTCGACCATGAGATTCATTACATTACTTGTTTTAAACGCGAATTTAAGGTCTGCGGCAATTACCTTGAGGCCATGCACCGCTCTCACGGCACCATTGGGCGGGCGTTGTATTACACGGCTATCACAATTATTGTCGGGTTCTCGGTGCTGTCCTTATCTGAGTTTATTCCCTCAATTTACTTTGGCCTGTTGACCGGCGGCTCGATGATTGCGGCGACCTTGGCATCACTGGTATTGTTACCTAAGTTATTATTAATTACTAAGCCCCTGGGGGCTGAGCGGAATCAGGAGATGAAAGCGAATGCTTCGCTATAGTGCATGGTTTTTTGGGCTGATGGTGGTGCTGTTTGGGATTGAGATGCTCAACCCAGTACAGCAAAATGTGATATTGCCCTTTACTGCGTTTATCGCCAAGATTTGTGCGGCTATTGTTACCCCCTTTGATGCCAGCGTGCTGGCCTATGGCAAAATTCTACAGAGCTCAATTAACGGTTTTGCGGTGTCAATCGAGCCCGGCTGTAACGGTGTGGAAGCCACTATTATGTTGGTGGCGGCCGCGGTTGCATTTCCCTCCACTATCAAGCAAAAATTTGCGGTGGTTGTGTTCGGCTTTATCGCCATTCAAATTGCCAATATTCTGCGTATTATCAGCCTGTTTTATCTGGGGCAGTGGAATATGGAAATCTTCGAGTGGGCCCATTTATACCTGTGGCCGGTGTTGATTATGGTCGATGTGCTGGCGGTGTTCTTAATATGGCTGCGTATTATCAGTAAAGACGACCCGTCTCAACCCGCCGAGGCCAGCGCTGCCTAGACAGGAGTCAATATGAACACGGGTAAGTTTTTTTTACGCATTATTCTGGCCATGATCCCCTGTTTTGGCCTTTGGTGGTTTAGCGGCGATTGGTGGCAGCTGCCGGCCGTTAATATTACTGATTGGATTATGGCCGGTCTGTTTCCCGATTCCTATCACAGCATGCAAATACAAGACAGCGTGGTGCAGTTGGTCACTAACTGGGGCGAGGTGCAGGGGCGCTTGGTACCGGCGCGCAGCGCTGGCTATGCCTTGGCGTTTGAGGCAAATATGCGCATCCTGAGTTATTCCATTCCCTTTTACTTTGCGCTGCAGGCAGCACTTTGGGATTGGCAGCCGAAACTGCGTATTTTGATTTCGCTGTCGGTGCTGTATTTGGTGATGACGGTAAGCTTGGTGTTTCTTGGCGCTAAAAGCCTTATGGTCGGTTTGGGAGGGGCCTTTAGCGAGGTTAACCGCTTTTGGTACGCCAGCCCCGAGGCCATTGCCCTGGGCTACCAGTTGGCAACCCTAATGCTACCGGTGCTGGTGCCAGTATTTATGTGGGTGATGACCAACCAAGAAAAACTGCTGGAGCTATTTGTTAAGAACAAAGCCGCCGTTGCCCCGGCACAAGCCAGTGACGGCGAGAGCGAGGCTCAATAGTCGTTATTCAGAGGTGTCCTAGTGTTGCCGCCCTTGTACCGGCAAGGTCAAAATAAATGAGGCGCCGCCCAAAATGGGCGAGCGCCCCACTTCTAAGCTGCCGCCGTAAGCGCTGATAATATCGATAACCACTGCCAGCCCAATGCCCTGCCCAGCACTGGCGGTGTCGGCGCGCTGGCCCCGGTCGAGAATGACATTGCGATGGTTGCCTGCCACCCCTGGGCCATCATCTTCAATGCGAATAACCCACTGGGTGTCGATTTTCTCGGCATCCACAAATACCTGGCGCTCGCCATATTTGCAGGCGTTATCGAGCAGGTTGCCCATCAGCTCCATAAAATCGGACTCGTCGCCGTGAATATGGCAATCCGGTGGTATCAACAAGGAGAAGTCCTGCTCCTGGCGCTGGTAAACTTTGGTCAGTGCGCTGATCAGGCGTTTACACAATTTGCGCAGGTCGATGGCCTGGTTGATATTGACCTTGGAGCCGAGGCTGGCTCGGCTCAGCTGGTGGCTTACAATCTCATCCATGCGCTTGAGTGGCTCGGATAACTTTTGTTCTAATTGGGGGTCTTGTTGAGCAAAGCCGGAGATAACCGCCAGCGGGGTTTTTAAGCTGTGGGCCAAGTCGTTTAAGGTATTTTTGTAGCGCTCGCGTTGCTGCTGCTGGTTGTCGAGCACCAAGTTCAGGCTACGGGTTACTGGAATAATCTCGCTCGGGTAGTCCCTGGGCAATTGGCCGTCGGGGCTGTCTTTAAGGTGGTCGAGGTCGCGCTTAAGGCGCTGCAGCGGCTGCAGCCCCCAGCGCATGATTAGCAGTTGCGCAATAATAATAAAAATACCCAAAATGCCCAGCCACTGGCCCAATTGTTGGCGGTAGCTGCGCAGCTCACTGCTCCAAAAGTTGCTGTCGTGCCAAATCACCAAGCGCAGCGGCAGGGCGTTATCGCCGGTTTCCCACTCCACATCAAAACTTAAGCTAAAGGCCCGCCCCAGCGGGGTTTCCAGCAGCTCGGTAAAGGTCTGTTGGCCGGCCTCTAAGTTGTCGGCGCTAAGTTGGCTGGGGGTGTCAAACAACACCGAGGGCGATTGCCACTGCAGGCCTTTATCGGTAAACACCCAGGCGTATAGGCCCGAGCCCGGGCGGTTAAAGTCCGGCTCGTCCAGCAAATGGGGCAGGCTTGGCTGGCCGTTTTTGATGTTGATTGCGCCGAGCAAAAAATACATCTGGCTGTTGAGGCGGTTTTTTTCCGCCGCGCTCAAACTGCGTTGAAAAGCCTGGTCCAGCATATAGCCGCTGAGGCCGAGTACCAGCGGCATCAGCAACAGCGAGGCCAGGATAAAGCGTGAGGCCAGTGACTTAAATAGGCGCATCCGTTAACTCCTACGGATTAGCAGCGGGCTTACCGGCTTCCTGCAGCTGCTAGCCGCTCGCTTCCAGGGCAAAGCGATATCCCTGGCCGCGCACGGTATCGATGGGTTTCAGCTCGCCATCCGGGTCGAGCTTTTTGCGCAAGCGGCCGATAAATACCTCAATTACATTGCTGTCGCGGTCGAAGTCCTGGTCGTACAAGTGCTCGGTTAACTCGGTTTTGGACACCAGTTTGCCGGCGTTTAAGGCCAAGTATTCCAGGGTATTGTACTCAAAACTGGTCAGCTCTAAGCGCTGCTCGTTACGGCTCACGGTTTTGGCGGCGGTGTTGATCACCAGCGGCCCGTAGCTGAGCTTGGGACTGGCGTGGCCAGCGGCCCGGCGCAGCAGCGCATTGATGCGCGCCAGCAGCTCTTCGTTCTGGAAGGGTTTTACCACATAGTCGTCGGCGCCAGATTCGAGCCCCTCAACTTTATCCTGCCAGTTGCCGCGTGCGGTCAAAATTAAGATTGGGTATTTCTGGCCCTGGGCGCGCAGCTGTTTGACCAGCTCAATGCCGTCTAACTCGGGCAGGCCCAGGTCGATAATTGCCAGGTCGTAGGGGTATTCGGTACCCAGGTACAAACCCTCTTTGCCGTCACCACAGGCATCGCTGACATAGCCGGCGGCCTTTAGTTGATCACAAATTTGCTGGCGAATATCGGGTTCGTCTTCAACTACCAACAGTCGCATAGTTACTTCCCTTAATATGTTATTGGTCCAGTAGGCTATTGAAAAACTAAGTGCCTTGCTGAAGCTGTCTTGCAAACGTTTTTCAACAGCGGGCTAGTCGGCCACCCAGATATTTCTTACTTTGCCCGAATTGGTTAAAACCTTGACTGTATAGCCACCTTGGCCGCGTTGCAATTTAAGAATTTTTCCCTTGGATTGGCGCAACGCCTGTTGCGCGGCTTTACTGCGCTTGGCGGCGCTGTCTTTACCGTCGCTGTGCTCGCGGCTAACACTCTCGCGGCTAACACCAAGGACAGCTGGCTTGGATTTCGGTTCCAGGCTGGGTTCTGCCTTTGGGCTGGGCTCGGGCTCGGCGTTATTGTGTGCGGTGGCAGTCGCTTTTGGAGCCGTAATAGTACTCGCTTGAGCGCTATCCTGGTCGGCGCTGTCACTGGCGGCTGCAGCTGTCTGTGTGCAGTGGCCAGGGCTGGCAAGACACAGTAAAAGGACGGTACTGGCAATGAAAAGTCTGATCATACGGTTTGGTTCCAGTTACAGAGGCTGTGCCCAGCGCCGCAAGTTGTGGCCTTGTGCAAGACTTTAGCGGCGGCACAAGTGGCGGCACAGTTCGAGCTTTGGCGGTCCCTAGTCTACACCTTCTGACAGAGAAAAGGGATTTAAGATGCCAGTGAGCCTCTTGTCGAGTTGATAAAGACTAGCAAAAATGACTGAACATTGGCTGAAACATTGCCTTGTTTTTAACCACTTGTCGCTTGCGCCGCCGACTGGTCAGCATCTTTACAGCGCCTTGCTAAGCCTGCTGAAACCTGGGCGGCGAGCGGCTATAATGGCCGCCTTAAGCCAATACCCAAGCGACAGCCATAGCATGAACGTAACAGACTATATGCAACAACTGGGGCGCCGTGCGCGGCAAGCCTCGCGCCAGATAGCCGCGGCCGAAAGCGGACAAAAAAATGCCGCCTTACTCGCCATTGCCGAGCAGCTGCAAAACCGCCGCGAGCAGTTGCAAGCGGCCAATGCCGAAGACCTGCGTCTGGGGCGCGAGCAGGGCCTAGAGCCGGCCTTGCTGGATCGCCTGGCCCTGTCTGACAAAGTAGTCGACACCATGGTCGAGGGCCTGCAACAAGTGGCGGCCCTGCCCGATCCCTGTGGTGAAATCACCGACCTGCGCCGCCGCCCTTCCGGTATTCAAGTGGGTAAAATGCGCGTGCCGCTGGGTGTGGTGGGCATTATTTACGAGTCCCGCCCCAATGTAACCATTGATGCGGCCAGCCTGTGTTTAAAATCCGGCAACGCTACGATTTTGCGCGGTGGCAAAGAGGCGTTTCACTCCAACCAGGCCATTGCCGATTGTATTCGCGCCGGTCTGGCCGATGCGGGCCTGCCCGCCGATACCATCCAGGTACTGGAGACCACCGACCGCCAAGCGGTGAGTGAGCTGATTCGCATGCCCGAGTTTGTCGATGTGATTGTACCCCGTGGCGGCAAGGGGCTGATCGAGCGCATCAGTGCTGAGGCCCAGGTATCGGTAATTAAGCACCTCGATGGTATCTGCCACGTCTATCTCGACGACCGCGCCGACCGCGCCAAGGCGGTGGACATCGCCATCAATGCCAAGACCCATCGCTACGGGGTTTGCAACGCCATGGAAACCCTATTGGTGCACCGGGCTATTGGCGCCGATATTCTGCCCGAGCTGGCTGCGGCCTATTGGGCTAAAGGGGTCGAGCTGCGCGGCTGTGAGGCCAGCTTGAATATCTTGGGCGGCACTGGCGAGCTGCTCAAAGCGGCCAGCGACGAAGACTGGGACAGCGAATACCTGGCCCCTATTTTGGCGGTTAAGATCGTCGACGATATGGATGCGGCGATGGATCATATCGAACGCCACAGCTCCAAGCACACCGAGAGTATCGTCAGTGAAGACTACTCACGGGTGAAGCGCTTTTTGAC